>JBDUUL010000017.1 GCA_039938515.1 Nitrososphaera sp.
CTCCGTCGTTTGTTATTGTCACGTCGCCCAGAGTATCCACAAGCATCTTGTCCATTCCTCTTGGTCCAAGGCTTGTCTTGACTATCTCGGCAACCAGCTTTGCGGCTGTTATGTTATTCTTTTGCGCGTCTCGACCCTTGTTCTCTTTGGTCCCTTCCTTCAGAATCAAAACTGGCATTCCGCCAGCGGTTGTTTGAATTGATGCCACTCATCTGTCACCTATAGAATAATTACATGAATCTAATACAGTCTTTTATATTTTGTCGTATTTCCGAACTAGCCCTCTAGCTGTTTTTGCTTTTCGGCGAACTTGGCCCTGAAGCGCGGGACGTTGATTATAAAGCGCTCATGCTTGCCCTCGCCCACTTTTTCGATATTGTCCCGCGCAGAGACCTCGAACATGACACGCCTGCCGTCTACAGAGACTATTCTTGCAGCCAAGTGCACCTTGGCTCCAACCGGCGTAGCGGCAAGGTGAACAATGTTAACAATAGTCCCAACGGAATCCCAATCGCGGTCGGGAATGACCTGCTCCTTGAGGAGCAGTCTGCAAGTCTCTTCCATCTCTGATATCATTGAAGGGGTTGAAAGGACATTTTCGCCTTCCCACAAAAAGCTTGTAGTCTGGTTAGAGTCAACCGTAATGGTTCTTTCCTTCAGTGCACCGATTTTAGCCGCAGCGGCTTCAGACGAAAACTCCATCACATTTTATGAAATATGCTGTTTATTTAAATAATCCAGGCGCCGGCCCGCTAGCATTTCGGAAGGTCAGAACTTGTGCCTCCTGGCATCGACCTTCTTTTCCTTCTCCTCTCGCTCGTGGTGAAGCCGGTCTTTTTCATGAATGAAAAGCTTGCCACACATCCTGCACTTGACTACATGGTGCTTGTGCGAGTCTCTCTCGTGCAGGACCAGCTCGTCATAGCTTCCAAAGTTCTTGTGGCAGTAATCGCATTCGGTCTGCTCGCGGTGGAATAGACCCATTATGAAACCACAAAAGCCAAGAGTTGGCTATAAAGATGATTGCCAGCCTGCCCGCACTGTGTAAGAATTACACAAAAAGGATTGAGGATTGCAAAATTAAAAAGAAAGGATAAGAGCCGTTCTCAGCGACTGCGTCTCAATCCTGAGATGATGGCGTAGATCAGTCCGACGCTCAGACCAAATGTTAAGGGGATCCATACGCCAAACGCAGCCGGCTCGATGGTTTGCTGAATCAGATTACCAAACGGCATTACCAGAATCACTGCAAGCTGCTATATTAGATTTTCTGCAGGGCATCTCGAGTTGATGCCAGATATACATTAAATTACCCTGAGCGGTCAAGTGGCTTTACTACCAATGAAAATGCAGAAGGAAATGCGCAAGTTCTGCCCGAAATGCAAGACCCACACTGTGCAGTCTGTCGCCCTGTACAAAAAGGGAAAGGACCGGACTGTGGCAGAAGGTGCGCGCAGGCACGCCGAGGACAAGAAAGGATACGGTGGTCAGAAATTTCCGGAGCTCAAGAGGACTGCCAAGACCACAAAAAAGATGACCTTGAGGTATACTTGCAAGACGTGCCAGAGAAAGACAATGAAGCAGGGCCAAAGAATACGCAAGCTGGAGATTGGTGCCTAGAACTTGAGGCGGGAGATTATCTCAATACCAAAGCCTCGCAGCAACTTTGTAAACGTCCAGTGTGAAAAGTGCGGAGAACAGGCGATCATATTCACCCACACCACGCAGGACATTCCGTGCAAAAAGTGCGGCGAACCACTTGCACAGCGATCTGGCTCAAAGGCTCTCATTTTCGGCAAGGTTCTCGGGTCTCTCGACTAGGAGCCTTCCGGCCAAATCCAGTTCAGCTATTGTATTCACGTTCACCGCC
This sequence comes from Nitrososphaera sp., assembly GCA_039938515.1. Classification (NCBI taxonomy): domain Archaea; kingdom Thermoproteati; phylum Nitrososphaerota; class Nitrososphaeria; order Nitrososphaerales; family Nitrososphaeraceae; genus Nitrososphaera; species Nitrososphaera sp. The sequence goes on from JBDUUL010000017.1 coordinate 1,871, forward strand.
ACTCCGACCTCGTCAATTAGAACGTAGGTCTCACCTATCATTTTGCCTACTTCGGCCGGAATGAGCGACGTATCAAAGAGCGTTATTCCAGAGTGGCAGCAAGTATTCTCCTCCCCATCTTCAAATCTCTTCAAAATAACGCTTGGGGTCAGCCCAAGCTTTTGCACATAATCCAGGCTGCAAACCGCCGAGGTTGCAGGAGACTTTTTTTCGGAGAGCCTGCTGACTAGAGAGTCTACAAGTTTGCCGTCCAGAAGGCAAATGTCAGCAGGGACAACCATAACAAGCTGGTCCCTGCACGTTCTCAGGAACTCTGCGAGATCTCTCGAGTATCCTTTGCCAGCAGTTTCAAAGTATTCTTGTCCTATGCTCTCTACGTGCCGTCTTGTCGCGGGGGTATTTGGAGAGACTATTGCAACCAGCCGCTCAAACCTGCCTGAGCTCTTCATCGCCGCAAGAACCCTGTCGACCATCGCGATGCCCTCAAGCTCTAGCAGCGGCTTTTCGCAGGATGCAAGATCTGCAGACCTCACTCTGGTGCCAAGGCCGCCACACATCACTGCGCCTATCAAATCCCAATCGGAACCCACGAGAAAATTACAATGAGCGAAGAAAGCCTGGCCAGTTCGTTTGACGCTCCAAGCACGTCACCGGAAATCCCGCCAAAGCTCCTGTCGGACGCGTACTTGACCACAGCGGCGACCGCAAGAGAGACGAGGACCGCCGCAAGTCCTCCCGCCCCGGCCGCAAACCAGACGATCGGAATTGTTATCGCTGTCGCAGCCACGACCTTGCGCGCGTCCTTCATGGCAGCGGTAAAAGGAGAGCTAAATCCCTGCCAGGCCGAAAGACCCCTGCCGGCAAGGACGACCATGACGTACTTCGCTATCACCTCTGCCGCGACGATGGCAGTAAAAATCCTAAAACCCGCGGGCCAGGAGGGGTTTGCGCTGCCGCTCGAATAGAACACGGAGATCATGCCCGCAAAATACAGTACAAGCGCCGCTACACCTGCCGAACCCACTGCAGGGTCGAGCATTGCCTTTCTTTTGACATCCTTGCCGCCTTTTGCCATCAGCCCGTCGGCAAAGTCTGCTAGCGCGTCGGTGTGATGAACCCCCGTCAGGATAACAAGCAGTGCGGTCACGAGAAGGCCGACTATGAGCGGATGCAAGAACAGCGCTGCCTCAAAGCCCGCAGCACCGACCAGTAAGCCGATGACCGCCCCTGCGACAGGAAACAGGTGCATGTTCCGGGCAACATAGTAGATGTCGTGCGCAGAGCCTTCGATCGCCTGCCCCGCCCGGGCCACCGGCAGGATTGTCAGAAAAGCAACGACTGACTGGACCGGCTTTAAAATACTCATTCGCATCTCAGGAGAAGAGTACGCCCCACCAGCCCGCGTAATAAAGCACGAACATTAACGGAAGCGAGAAGGCAAAGCAAAACAACACGGTCGTCAGCTTCATGATGGCGATGGCTGCATTGCATTTTTCAAGCGTCGCGGGTTCTTGGCCATCGCCCAGCGAATAGTGATCTATCTTTTCAAGCCTTATCCGGAGCGCGCCGGCCATGGATGCCATTGGAAAGCCAGCATTTGGACTCGCAGTGTTCCTATGATCCCTTGCCATTACGTACAGCGAGTTCTTCCAGTCCGCGCCAAGAATCCTCGCAGAGACTACCATCAACAGCGCAGTTATCCTTGCCGGCACATAATTTGCCGCGGTGTCAAGCCACGCAGACAACCAGCCGATTCTTGAATAATACTCGTCCTTGTAGCCGACCATCGAATCTAGCGTATTGATTGTCCTGTATGCCAGAGCGCCGGCCCCTCCAAACAGGGTAAAGTAAAAGATTGGCCCGCAAATCCCGTCCACGGTGCTTTCCCCGATGCACTCTATTGTTGCGGAAAGTATGTGGCCTTCGTCGAGATTGCGAGTATCCCTTCGCACAATCATCGAAAGGTTATTCCGCGCGCCGGCGAGATCGCCATTTTTCAGAGCCTCCATTATCGCCCCGGCGTGCCTTTCCATTCCGCGCACGGCAATTGCGACTTTCAGCACTAGGGCCGAAGAAACGACAAATGCAATGCCCCCTGCATAAATGTAGACGCCTTCCAGAACAAAATACGTTCCCGTACTGACGAGCCCAACTACCAGTACAGCAAACAATGCCCCGCGTAGCCGTTCACGGTGTTTTGCCTTGAGCCGCGGCACAAGACGCCCAACCAGCGCGCCAATCCAAGCGACCGGATGGAACTTGTTTGGCGGGTCGCCAAACGCCCAGTCCAGACCAAGCGCTCCAAAGAGCGAAGCGCCTGCCAGGACAAACATGTTGCCGTCCGGCGTCAGAGCCCGGCAGCCTCCGTAATCTTGTCAATGCGAGCATTGTCCTGGACCAGCTTGGCGACAAGTTGTATCTGCCATGCCCAGAATTCGCGCGGAGTATTGCCCTCGGATTCTCTACTCCTGCTTGAGCCAAGCGAGTCCTCGTCTGGAAGGTTGATGGTCGCCCAGGGGATCACGCCAAGAACCCGCTTTCTTGTTAATTTCTCGATATGCTTTATGGCAGGCTCCAGAAGCGATGCGTCGCCTCGGAATTTGTTAATCAAAAAGCCCTTTACGAGCTTTCTGTCAGCCGGTCCCAGAAGCTGCATGGTGCCGGCAATGCTGGCAAAGCAGCCGCCCCGCTCAATGTCTGCGACTATTATGACAGGAATTTCACCGGCCTTGTGTGCAAGGAGCATGTTGGCAATGTCGTATCTTGCAATGTTGACTTCTGCAGGCGAGCCGGCGCCCTCTATAACGACAAGGTCGTTTTCCCTGCGCAAGCTCTCAAGCGCCCGCAGGGCTGTCTTGAGGCCGGTCTGAAGTGCAAACTTTTCATAGTATTCCTTGGCATGCATCTCGGAGTAGAACTTGCCGTCAAGTATGACCGAGCTCCTATACTCTCCGAGGGGCTTTAGCAGAATGGGGTTCATTCTCGAATCCGGCTCTTTCTTTGCCGCCTCTGCCTGTATCGCCTGCGCAAGCGCGATTTTGCGACCAGACGAGGTGGTGAATAAATTCGATGACATGTTTTGCGCCTTGAACGGTGCAACCCTCAGGCCGCGGTCTGCAAATATCCTGCAGAGCGCTGTGACAAGCGTGCTCTTGCCTGCGGCAGAAGAGGTGCCCTGAACCATCAAAGTACGAGCCAGCTTAACCATCGGCGCCGTGCTCCATCTTGCGCAGGGACTTTAGCAGTTCGACGTTTTGCTCATGGCTCTTGACAGCAACCCTGATGTAGCCGTCTCCCATGCCAGCAAAGGTGCTGCAATCCCTTACCAGGACTCCTGTCTTCTTGAGCAGTCTGTCCCTGAATTTTGATCCACTAGAATGCACCGGCGACAGACCAACGAGGAAGAAATTTGCCTCAGACGGCATGGGATGATAGCTCCCCAAGCCGCCAGATTCGAAGATTTTTCTCATGTAACTTCTTTCCCTTGATATTAATGCGCGTGCACTCGCAAGGTATTTTCTGGCGGACTGAAGCGCGGCTACTCCGGCAGCCTGCGCGAGCCCGTTTACATTCCAGTGAATCCGCTTTGCATCAAGCCTCTCCGCGGTTTTCACATTTGATATGCTGTACCCAAGCCGGAGTCCGGCGAGGGCGAAAGACTTTGTCATGGACCTGAGGACGACTAGGTTTGCAAACTCTCCAGTCCTGCCAGAAAAACTGACCTGTGGCCTGCTGGATAGTTCGATAAAGCATTCGTCGAGCAGGACCATCGTACCCGGCAGTTCAGAAAGGATTCGCTCGATATCCTTTGGGGGTAAGGTCTGGCCTGTAGGGTTGTTCGGGTTACACAGAAACAGTGCACTTGCTCCCCTGGCTGCTGAAAGTATGGCCTCTGGGTCAAGCTCAAATGAGCCATCGGAAGTCCGCTCCAAGGGCACTGGTACAACTACGGCTCCTGTCCTCCTTGATGCCAGTTCGTACTCGCAAAAAGTGGGCGCGGGAACCAGCACCTTCCCCCGTACGAATGTCTGGGCGAACCAGTGGATAAGTTCTATCGCGCCGTTGCCGATACACAGCTGGTCTTCATTTACGCCGCCAAGGTATTTGCAGAGGCTTGCACGTAGCTGCTTGCACTGCGGGTCAGGGTACTCTGACGCAAGTTCGCCGGCCCTTTTGCGGATTGCCTCAATGGCTGCCGGAGGTGCACCCAGTGGGCTGACGCTCGAGCTGAAATCCAGCCTGACAAGGTCCCTGTCGACAGAGTATGCCCCGCCGTGCACGCACTGGGCATCTTCGTGCCGCTTTTGGACCGCAAGCATCTCCTCGCGCACTGGGTACTTGGCACGGTATTTAGAATTTGTCCAAAGAAATGGCCATTTCTCTTTGCTCAGGATTATCGCGCGTCAGTGTCGGGGGGCAAAAAGGATTATTACCTCGACGGGGACTCTGCTGCGAGGGAATAAAGAATGCTCAAGGTTGCAGTTATCGGCGCAACCGGCGCCGTGGGCCAGGAGTTCATTGTGGCCCTGAACAAGCACAAGTGGTTTCAGCTAGCTCAGATAGCCGCCTCGGAAAAGTCTGCAGGCAAAAAATACATCGACGCAATCAGGGATCCCAACTCGGGCATCCTGCGGTGGCACAACCGCGAAGACGTGCCGGATTATGCCCGGGACATGGTCGTCAGCAAGGCAAGCGAGATAAACCCGGAAAAGTTCGACCTTGTCTTCACCGCAATCGAGTCTGACGATGCTCAGGCAATCGAGCCCAAGATTGCCAAGACCACGCCGGTAATTAGCACCGCAGCTGCATTTAGGTATGAAAGCGACGTGCCAATCCTGATACCCGGCATAAACGACAGCCACGCCGAGCTCTTGAACATCCAGCGCAAGAACCGGAGCTGGAAGGGGTTTATCGCCCCGCTTCCAAACTGCACCACCACCGGGATGGCAATAACACTCAAGCCTATACTTGACAAGTTTGGAATCAAGAGGGTGTTCATGACATCCATGCAGGCGCTGTCCGGTGCAGGCCGGTCCCCCGGCGTGATCGCTCTTGACATAATGGACAACGTTATTCCGTACATTCCTAAAGAGGAAGAGAAGGTGCAAAGGGAGACAAAGAAGATCCTTGGCGGAATGGACTCTACGGAAATAACTCCGGCGGACTTTAAGGTCAGCTGCACCTGCACCCGGGTGCCGGTAATCGACGGCCACACCGAGTCCGTGTTTGTCGAGACAGTCAAGACAGCCGAACCGGAGGACGTAAAGAAGGAAATGCTGAGGTTCTCAAAGAACGTCTCTATAAAGAACCTGCCGGCTGCCCCGAAAGACTATATCATTGTGCACGATGACCCGACAAGGCCCCAGCCGAGGATAGACCGCGAGATTAACGACGGCATGACTACTGTGGTAGGCAGGCTGAGAAAGGACACCGCTTTTGACAGCGGCATCAAGTACGTCCTGCTCTCGCACAACGAGAAGATGGGATCTGCAAGGGGCGCCGTGCTTTTGGCAGAAATGCTCAAGGAAAAGGGCGTTCTCTAATTCCTTTTATTATGTCTGCACATTTTTGTAATTAATCTTTATTAACCCCTAAAAACAAATTATGTCTGGTCGTAAGATTGGGAAAAATTGATGATTTGGACATCAGAATTCTGGGCGAACTTGCAAGGGACGCCAGTATTTCAGTTCCCAAGCTCTCAAAAAAGATAAACGTCAACTCTTCAGTCGTCTACAGCAGGATAAAGCGCCTTGTAAAGAGGGGGCTTATCAAAAAGTTTACGATCATCATAAACGACGAAGCGCTTGGCTTTAACGTCAAGGCCCTGACGGGCATAAACATGGACTCAAAGCTCCGCGACAACGTGCTGAGCGAGCTGTTCAAGATTCCGGAGGTAAGGGAGGTTGCAGAAGTTACCGGCCGGTTCGACGTTCTGGTCACAATGAACGCCAGGTCTCTCGAGGAGATGCATCAGCTAATATCAGAAAAGATAGGGCGCATAGAGGGAGTGCAGAAAACCGAGACCTTTATCGAAATGAGAAAGACTGCGCGCGAGCTGGCATATCCTGCCTCGATTTCAAAGTGACCGTGCAGCCTATTAGGCTGAAAAAAAAAGAAAAAAAGAGCAGGCCAGAACCTTTCCTGCTATTTCTTTTATTGGGCCGGCGCGATTACCTGCACGTTCAGAGCAGCTGGAACGCCGTTAAGAGGAACCTCTGCCTAGTGGCAGTCTGAGTTTCCAAAAAGCACGAACGATGCGCCGGCGTCTGCATTGGTGAGTGGCACGTCATAGTTTCCGAGTTGCTGGGTGATAGTCCGGCCAGATACGCTCAGTTTGAACGATGGGCCTGTTTGAGATGCGAGACACAGGATTGTATTGCCATGCGAGTCCGTTGTCGGCAGGATCATTGCAGTGCAGGCCTTTGATCGATGCGGTGGCCAAGGCTGAAGCTTTGTACACTTTCTAGCGTGCGCCTGACGGCCTTCGAAAGCACGGGGGTGTGAGATATATATAACAATCACGCGCTGCAAATCTTGACTGCAGCGATTTGACGATACCTAGGCACGAGCTCAGTTCGGGTAACAGGGTCAAGAACTACTACGAGCTCACAAAGCCCAAGATCTGGTATCTATTGGTCTTTACTGCCTTTGGCTCCGCCCTGACCGCATCATTTCTCTTTCATGCCCCTATCAGCCCGGTCACCTGGGCTCTGCTTATCGGTGGAGTAGCCGCCGGTTCGGCTGCCGCTGATACGCTTACCGGTTACAACGACCGGGACATTGACGCTATTATGGACCGGACGCGGGACAGGCCGATACCGTCCGGGAGAATATCTCCCCAAAACGCTCTGGCGTTTGGCCTGGTCCTGGCCGGAATCTCGCTGGTGTTCGCGTGGTTTATCAACATCTGGGCCTTTGCGCTGATGGCCTTTGGGCTGTTTGACAACATCATCGTATACAGCAAGTGGCTCAAGCGCAGGAGCCAGACAAACATCATTCTAGGCGGCTTTTCAGGGGGCGCACCGGCAATGATAGGCTACGTGGCCGTCACGACACAGCATCCGGAAATCGGGCTAGTCATGGCAGGACTGGTCTTTCTCTGGATCCCAACGCACATCTGGAGCCTTGCCCTTCACGTAAAGAAGGATTACACTAAGGCCGGCGTTCCGATGCTCCCAGTAGTCTCATCCGAAAAAAGCTCCGTCAGGGTGATTGCGGGCACTACGCTAATGATGGTCGTCTTTAGCATTCTGCCCTTCTTCTTCAACCAGTTCGGCCTCATCTACCTGCTCACCGCGGGGGTGTTTGGAGCTGTAATGATAGCCCTCTCCGTCTGGCTGCTAGTCCGTCCAAGCGAACGCGCATCATGGACCGTCTTTAAATTTTCAAGCCCGTATCTCACGGCGCTGTTTATCGCCTTCATGGTTGACGCGTTTTTCAAATAGCGAATTTACTCTGCTTCGTCAACTTCAAGCGCCTTCTCGCATTCGTAGATTACCCTTGCAATGACGACGTGAGCCTCAAGGCCGTAATCGCTTATCGAGAATGTAAAATTAAACTTGGAGCTAGTCTTCTCTGAAAAGTGGCCACGTGGAAAGCCGCCGACTACTACTGCGCAGCCCGATTTTCCTGCGCTGTCCTCTTCCTCCCCTGCAGCGAGGCGTCCCGCCACGTCCTCCGCGGTGGTCCTGGTGCCGGCAGTTGAAAGGCCGAGAACCTGCACCGCGCCGATTGAATTAATGAGGCTCACAAGCGGCATGTCGTGTAATTTCAAAAGCACATTACCGTCTGCCTCGACAACCTTGTGACGGAAAAGGTCCATCATGAGGCCCTCAAAGCGAAAGTAGGATTTCGGAAGCCTCAGGTCAGGGCCGATGCTGACGACCTTGTCAGTTGCCGTGTGCACATAGACGTTCAACATGCCCGAAAGGTACAGGGGCGTTGACAGGGCCTCCATGAGTGCAAAGTGGACGATGTCCGGACGGCCGCGTTTTTCCGCCCCTTCCAGGCCTTTCATTGCAGCATGGTGGTAGCTCCGGTCAAGCAGCGTTTCGGCAGGACGCACGCCGAGGCGCTCGGCATGGCTCCTTACAGACGGGTGGCGAGTAATGCTGGCCGGGACTACTTCCAGCGCTGACTCGGCCAGTACAAGTGAAATAGTCGTGCCGTGGATCTGCGCAGGCGCCTATATATTGCAGGTACTTTTTTGCATGCCAACGTGGTCAAGAAGGTTCGGCAGATTGGGAACTTGCCCTTGACTTTCTTGCGTGCACAAGTTCCCTGAGGTGGTTGACATCTCTCGCAAGCTCACCGTCAGCATCCTCCTTTTGCCCGCTTGCAACAATGACTTCGCCGGGCCCAAACTTTGTTGCGCCAACATGAACCGGGACTTTGCTGTTCAAGACCTCAGCTATAAAGGCAAACGTCGCTGGATAGCCGGCCTCCTGCTCGTAGACGTACGTAGTCGTGCCCATGTTCGACAGCGCCTGAGGTTTCAAAGGCAGGACAAAATCCTGCGATGATATCATGTCTATCAGCTGATCCGCTAGGCGTCCGCGATTTGGATCTCTCGACGCCTTGGCACTTGCATACTCTCTTGAACGCTCTTCCAGGCCTGCAAACCAAGACGGACCGGCCATTTCTTACCTGATAACCAGCCGCATGCTAGATAACCATTCGCACGTATCATCGCTAATTTTATGAGCCGCAGTGATTCTAGGGATCAAAACCGCTTTGAAGAAGAAAAGCAGCAGGGCGAGGCGCATCGCACAGGAGCGCGTCGAGATACTTGTCAACCATGCCCGCAGGGAGCAGGACACCGAGCTTGCCGAGAGGCAGGCTGCTACGGCTAGGAAAATAGCAATGCGCGTCAGAATCAGGATTCCTTACGAGCATAGGCAGCTCTTTTGCAAAAAATGCAAGAGGCTCATAGTGCCGGGCAGAACTTCAAGGGTGCGTATAGGCCGCACCCGCGTCAAGGCTATCAGGATCACCTGCCTTCGCTGCGGCCACATTTACCGAAAGCTTGTACAAGCGCGCCAGCCTTCAGGAAATCTGCGATAATCTTTCACAGAAACATATGTTATTGGTTTTTCCACTAGAGTGCCTGAAGCGATCGGGAGAGTAGTTACACAACATTCTTCTAGAAGAGGCCGATTTATTAATAAAGCAAAATGGTCGCGCGCTACCAGATAAAGTGCAAGAACTGTGGCCACGTTTACCCGTCGTCTATCAACGTATCGGATAAGGGTGCAGATCTCGACAAGCTCTTGCGGCGGAGCAGGGTCAAATGCCCGAAATGCAGTAAAATCTACCTGTACTCGGAAAGCGACTATCTCGTCCCACCGGGCATCTAGAAGTTAATCATATATCACGAATAATTCTTAGCGTTGGCAGTTGGCGCGCCACGACACCTGCCACCTCTGCGGGCAGCCTTGCACAGAGCCGATAATGGTCCGTGACAAGCGCGGCGCTCTCCACAGCTTTTGCTCAGGCGAATGCGAGACAATGTTTTTTTCCGGCTCGTCCAGCCGAGAATGAACATCCTCTGCATTTGCGCTTATTTTCAAACGAGCTTCATCTGGCTTTGTGCTGCTGTGAACGCCTGCCTGACACGCTCCATTGCCTGCAGGCTATCCGGCTTTAGGCTCTCGCCTATCATTTGTCTGAATTCCAGGGCGTTCTCTGCAGCGGCTCCTCCGTAGTGGTTGTTAAAGTAAACCCTGACTATTCTGATTTCCTGGTTATCAGCGAGCGACAGCACTTTTTGCGCCCAAGGCCTGAGCTCTTGCTCCGTATACCTGTAGTTGTACCAAAAGCCCTTGTTTCTTCCGTGCAGTCGAATAAACGCGTGGTCCGAAGTAACCACGGGCTCTGACAGGTAGCCCAGCGCGGGGTCGGGAGAGTCTGCCGCTACAGCTGCAACATTGTATTGCTTTAGCATCTCCCAGGGCCCTTCTGTGTGCCAAGAGGGGTGCCGGAATTCAACGGCAAGGTCAATATCTGAGGCCGGCAGCCTCTCAAAAAAATCTTCAACCTGGCGAAAGTTGTCGACGGAAAAGCTAGGCGGAAGCTGGAACAGGATGGCGCCAATCTTCCCTGAATCCTTCAGCGGCGCGATTCTCTGGAGAAATTCTCCAAAGGCCTGGATGGCCCCCTGCTTGATGTCAAGCCGCATCTTGTGCGTAACTATCTCGGGGACCTTGACTGAAAACTGAAAGCCGGCGGGCGTTCCAGTTGCCATTCCCTCAAACGTCCCTCTTCCCATCTTGGCATAGAATTTCTCGTAGAATATCGCGTCAAACTCAGCGGTATCAAAATGCTGTGAATAGTACACAAGCCTCTTCGTCGAAGCGCTGGGATAAAACGTCCCGACCCATCCTCCCCTCTCAAAGCGATCGCCGTAATTCCAGCCCGAGCAGCCTACGATAGTTCGATTACCGGCCTTTGCAGGATTGCCGTGATGGTTCAAGCTATCCAGTTACGTCCGGCTAGTGGGCGAGGCCGCCTGCCTGCCATGCTTGTGTTATCCTGGACTCTTTTCCACCGGGAGCACCTCTACCGTCCAGCTTTGCAAAGCCCCAATGCTTCCGGTATTCTTGAAGAAATGACTGTTTGATTAGTTCTACCAGACCCTTGAGCTCTGCTATGTCGTTTAGGTCGTTAAGAAGAATTGAAGAAAAGCCAAGCGACTCTAACTCGCACACTAATACTGTTTTTTCTGCAGACCTGACTTGGGAAGTCCTTGGCACGCACTCTTTAAAGTTGATCTGCTATATACGCATCGCGAATGCCTGCCCCGGCTTTCTGGTGTATTTTTCCGGAGCCAATGACACGTCGCGAACGCAGTGACGGCGATAGCTATGCTATAGCGGAATTGTGCCGAACTCGGAATGGCCCATTTCCTGCTTGTGGTCGTCGACATCGGAGCGGAAAAGAAAAGACGTCCTACACGATGTGCAAAAATAGATCTTGTCTAGTTTCTCTACTTGTGTGGGATTTTTCAAGTTATGCAATTATCATGCTTAAACTGGGCTTTACTATAAAATGCCTGTGGTACAGCACTCGTTAACAAAATTCTGAATATACTTTGCATAATTCCGCCTGAAAGTTCACCGCAGCCCGTCTTTGGGAGCCCACCAGGCGATTTTATCTTACTTGTTATGCACGGCTGGCGGAACTCGGCTGGTTTTGGAAATTACCTTAACAGTTCGCCCCTCTGGCCTCGCAAGCGGAGATAAAGCAGGCCTATTTGGGGCTCTCTTGCTCCTTAATGTTCGTCGCCATCGGGATTGTAAAGCAAAAAGTTGCCCCCCTGCCGTCTGGATTGTTCTCCCCCCATATCTTGCCGCCGTGCGCTTCCACTATGTTCTTTGATATGTAGAGCCCGAGGCCCGTACCAGAGTCTGACTTTGTCGAAAAGCGCGTAAAGAGCTTGGGGAGGATTTCAGGGTTAATGCCGGTCCCTGTGTCTCTGACCTTCACCAGAATCTGGTCGTCAGCCCCCTCGTTGACAATTTCAGCGCTCACGGTTATATTCCCGTCGCGCGTGAACTTGATTGCATTTCTGAGAAGGTTTGAAAGCACCTCGAACATTCTGGACTTGTCTGCTTGGACATACAGAGGTTCCGCCGATTTCTTCTCAAATACGATCTTGACGTTCTGCTCCTTGTCGATAAAGGCCTTGACATCCGCAATTACGTTCTCGATCTTGCTGTTCATCTCAACGAGCTCCTTGGACAGCTTCATGGACCTGCTCTCTATTCTGGCCGCTTCGAGGAGGTCAGAGGTGAGCCTGCCAAGCCGCTTTGCATTGCGGATAATCATTTCAAGCTCGGCGCGCGTCACGGTCGTCTGCTCGTTTCCGCCCTCCAGCTCGGACTCGAGGAGTTCCGCGGCCCCCAGAAGCGGCTGAACCGGCGTGCGGAGCTCATGCGCAGCGATATTGATAAATTCTGTTTGCAGCCTGTCGTGCGTCTGCAGCTCCTCAACTGCAGCCTTTAGGTTGGAGTTAGTCTGCTCCAGCTCCTTTGTCTTGCGCTCTACCAGGCCCTTCAGGTGATTGTTCCATGAAAGTATAACAACAACCACGCCTACTGCAAGCGCCCCTATTACGATTGTAACTAGATTGCCAAAAGTTCTCTGCTGGTCGATCAGCGTCTGGACGCTGCCGGCAAAGTTGTGTACAGACGTGACGTAAATAATGCCCAAGTCCTTGCCTTCAATGTGAACCGGCTCGTATGCTATTGTGCCCGTCTGGCCTTGGTATGATATATCCTCGGCTCCAGAGCCACCCTGCAGCGAGTTGTGCAGAAATGAGTTAAAGGCCGGCTTTAGGTCGTCGGGGATCTTGGACTGAACCTCGGAAGCAAAAAAGTTCTTGCCAATTAATGACTGGTCGGTGGAATAAAGCACAACGCCGGCCCGGTCCATCATTCCTACGGAGCTTTTCAGGTTAGGCGAGATCTGACTTTCGAGGTACTTTCCGAGCACCTCAAGCCGTATGGCCGCGGCTACCACGCCCTTGAAATTTCCACTCTGGTCGAGCAGCGGATACGATATGAATACCCTGGGGATGTTGTCATTTGATACTATCGCCGTACTAAAGTAAATGTCATGCGTCGCCTTCGGCTGCAGAAAATATGCTCGCTGGCTTAGGTCCGTGCCTTTGTACTGGGAATACTGATCAGGTGTCAGGTTGCTCAGCCATACCAGCGTTCCGTTCTGGTCAAGCCACTGGTAAAAGTCGGTAATGTCCTGCGTGGTATTCTGCGCTCCCCTCAGCACGGTCTTTGCTCTAGAAATGTCGGCAGGATTGTCAAATGCGGTGCTTGAAGCAATGACCTTGAGGTTGTTGGTTATGGCTTCGACCTTGTTCGCAAGCACCCTTGACAAGTCGTGGGCCTGGATTGCCGAATAGTTGCGGATGTTGTCAGCCGCGACCTGTCTTATCTCATTGGTCGTGGAGACAGAGTACTCGTAGCTGGTAATACCGAGCGCGACTGCGGCTCCAGCAACAACTATTAGAATTGCAAGGTTGCGGCCAGGATAATTCTGCATCCTCGGCAATGTCTGCTGTTAAACGCCTCGCAGCGGGCAAATAAAGATGTAGGCTATAATGTTATAGAACTCCTTGCAGTGCCGGCTGGGCTGCATCCGTAAGCCGACTGACGGCATTTTTATACAAGACTGACATCATTCAGCCTTAAAATGCCATCACATACCGCTGCATTGATTGCAAGCTGGAGGGCCTGAAATTGTCCACTGCAGGCGAGCGCAAGACGGACTTTGCGATAAACAACCTGATTCTGAACAGGTGGTCGCCGAGGTCAATGACCGGGGAGGAACTGACCGAGAGCGAGCTGATGTCCCTTTTTGAAGCTGCTAGATGGGCGCCTTCTTCGGGAAACGCCCAGCCTTGGCGGTTTATCTATGCAAAAAAAAGCTCCCCAAGGTGGGGCACCTTTCTAGGGCTGTTAAACGATGGAAACAAGGTCTGGGCCCAGGACGCGGCTGTTCTCGTGGCTGTGGTCTCGCGCAGGCTAAACGAGGCAACAGGCCAGCCGTCAAGGACGTACCAATTTGATGCAGGGGCCGCCTGGGAAAACCTTGCCTTGGAAGCGTCAGGCAGACGACTCGTGGCCCACGGCATGGCCGGTTTTGATTACGAGAGGGCGAGAAAAGAGCTCGGGGTGCCTGACGTTTTTGACGTGATGGCGATGGTCGCAATTGGCAGGCTCGGACCAAAGGAAAAACTCCCTCAAAAGCTTCAGGAGCGGGATGTTCCAAGCGGCAGAAAGCCTCTTTCTGAAATTGTGATGGAGGACGCCTTCAGACTTTAAGCTGCCTCACGAAAGCCCCTCTTTGTGAACCGCCGCAAGCCAGTTCTGGGCAATTTCCTGCTGCGCCTGCGAAAGGGAAATTTCGCCTGCGCAAACGCGTTCATGCAGCAAGTTTTCAAGCTTGTCCTTTTCCTTGAAATTGTCCGTTCCAAAGCCCGACTCGGGCCAGAAGTTGCGCACGTCTTTTGGCGCGCCGCCAAGCTCCAGCGGTATTAGGTGGTCATATTCATAGTTGCTTGGCGAGTCTGTCAACCCGTATGCCTTCATGGAAGCCAGTTTCATCGGATTTGTGACGCTAGCAGGCGGCCGGACCGTTTCGGTATATCCAGAAACGCAAATGGTCTGGTGTATGTTTGCCTGGGATATCCGCGGGTCAGCCACACCGGGAGTGCACCTGGCATCAGGGAGCGACGCATTAACCCAGTGGCACTGGCCAAACGAGTACGTTACGTTAGACGGACCAGCGGGCTGGTTGGAGGCTTGTTGCGATGGCGCCGGAACATAAGTTCTGGTAAGATGCTGACTGCTGGCAGACAGGAATGCCATAATTCCAATGGCGACGAGAACTCCGACAACTATTGCCATCCGTCTTCCGTCCATAACGAGACACCAGTTTAGTCTTCCACCTTTTAATTCAGACGGAGCAAAACATGCGTCTGCAAAAATCTCTTAAAAAAAGAAGAAAAGGGCGGCTAGCCAGTTGTGTTGGCCTGCGGTCTCGTACCCAGCGTTACCGGGATTTCGATACTCTTGCCGTCGCGGAGGATAGTAAAGTGCGCAGTGTCTCCGACCACCTTGTGCTCCTCAATGTAAAATATCACGTCCTCTATCCTTTTCACCTGCTGGCCGTCAACTGCGGTGATTATGTCTGCATTTTTGATCTTCTGGGTGTCGTCGCTGCTTGTCGTCGCGCTGCGAATGCCTGCCTTTGCCGCGGGACCGTTTGGAACCACTTGTGCTACTACCGCGCCCTTGGTGTTATGTGGGAGGCCCAGGCTGTTTGCGATCTCGGGCGTCATGTTGGTACCAGCGATCCCCACCCACGGGTGGTTGTAAGTCCCGTCCTTTATCAGGACCGCGACTATTCTTTGAATGCTATTCGAGGGTATTGCAAATCCAATTCCAGAAAAGTCGCCGGTGTTCGACTGGATAGCGGTGTTCATGCCTACTACCTCGCCGTTCGTGTTAAGAAGAGGGCCGCCAGAGTTTCCGGGGTTAATTGCAGCGTCTGTCTGAATGACGTTTGGAATTGAAAATCCGATGTCCTGGTTTGGAAGCAGCCTGCCTACCTGGCTCACGATGCCTGTAGTCATGGTGTCACTAAGGCCGAACGGGTTGCCTATTGCGATGACTTGCTGGCCGACCTCAAGCGCGGAGGAGTTGCCTATTGGCAGGGCGGGAGAGTTCTCTGAGCTGCTGTTGTATGCAGTGTCGTCTATCTGAAGGACCGCAATGTCGCTGTACTTGTCTGTGCCTATCACCTTGGCGGTGTAAGTGTTGCCGTCAACAAAGGTTATGTCAACGCTGTTTGTTCCATCGACCACGTGATTGTTTGTAACAATGTGGCCGGCAGAATCATAAACAAATCCTGACCCGAGTCTTTCAGACTGGCCCTGGAGCGGGTTTCCATTGATAATGATATTTGGATTAGAACTTGTGACCTTGCTGGTAATCTGGACGACAGAGTTGTTCACATGCTTGAAAAGCGAAATGAGATCCGAATTAGCCTTAGGATTTAACGCGCTGCTATCGGTCCCCGAAGGCGTTGGCTGACTGGATGCAGGCGTGTTGGAAGGCGCCGTGCTCGGGACCGATAACTGAGTGCCTGTTGAAGCGGATGAGTTGTCCGTGCTAGAATTCTCTTGGCGCGTGAGAAGCTGGGGTACCTGCGGATTGATGCGCTTCAGGAGGCTGGTAGTGCCCGGCACATAGTACTGTGCGGCGGCAAAAACGGCGACAGCTACAATAACAATGGCTGCTGCTACTGGGATTGCCTTGTTCATACTATAGGGTCACTCCTCTTATGTGGTGACTTTTTGTCTCCGATATAGTGCCTATTTTTGTCTGCTGATTGTGCATATCTGGTAATAGATATTGCCAAATATGCTTATAATCCTTTGATTAACAAAGTTACCCGCTCCTGCAAGAATCACCGAAAGATAGGCTATTGTCGAATAGATTTCCGCGCATAGCTGCGGCGCAGGCTGGCATTCTCGGCTATGTGACAACAAGCTGGGACAAATTCTAGCAAGCTCACTAAACTCTTTATCTGAAGTCCCCTGCTGATGGCTATGTTATTTCGCAGACCATGCTTGCGAGGCAGAACTGTCCGTGGGTCTGCTACGGTACCCTGTCGGGTCTCTTGCATGCAAGAGGCTGTTGGACATTTGCTTGGCAGCAGGTGAGAAAATTGAAGAATTCTCATTTCGCCGAGTCAGCGTGCTAAAAACTCAGAAGTATCAAAACCTAAATACGGCGGAGAAGCGAGCGGTACTTGGCAATACCATGAAAAAGAAGCAGCAGTCGCGCCAGTCCACGGCAAAGGTTACCAAAAAGCGCGTTATAATCTACGGGACTATCGGCGCGATAATTGCTGCAATTGCAGTTTCCGCGTACTCTTCATCAGTCCCAGTTAACGTCAACTACCCTGTCTTTGGGTTTGCCAACAACCACTTTATCAGGGCTTCATATAGCCAGACATCCGGCTACGTCTGGGTCAGCGCGTCGTCTGGCAGCGTAAAGGGCATGAGAGGAAGCAACGGCGCCGGAGTGGAAAACCCCACCTACATTTTCAACAAGGGGGAGCTAGAGTCGCTCCACATCACAAACGATGATCAGACGACGCATTCGCTGCACAATTTCAACATTAATGAGTTTAACGTGCATACGGCCAACCTCACGTCATTTGGCTCACAGAGCCAGACTATAACATTCCTTGCAGACAAGACCGGCACCTTCAACTACTACTGCCAGATTCACCCCGAAATGAAGGGCGAGATCACCATCCAGTAGGCGCCCAACCGGGTTCTAGAATCGCTATTATTTGGTCGTATTTCCGGCCTGCGTGATATTCCTGAGTGAGGGAGGGACGTTTAGAAGAGAGGTTGGAACCGGCGGCTGCTTTGGAAGGCCATACTGGTCCCTAAGCTGTGCCTGTTGCTGAACCAGCCGCTCCGAAGAAAAGGTCGGACCGATATGCCCAAACCAGATGTAGAGGACTATAACGATAGACAAGCTGATGCCCATCACGAGAATTGAAAGTGCTACGGTTTTCATCGCCGGACCATAGCCTGAAGGCTGTTCTTCCTTTGGAGCCATTAGCCCGTTGCCTCCGCAAGAAACACAGCCACAAAAGGCAGTTGCATTTCCCGTTCTATCAGGGGACGCCTGTTCTAATAAAAACCTGTCGTGAGAATTGCCGTGGGAAAGGTACCAACACAAATATCCTCCGGAGTCTCTTCCAAAGCTGATGGCCACTATGCCTGTTACCACTTATACGGATCTCAAGATTCGGCACGCGGACACACATCCATCGGAGACAGTGCTTGTGATGCAAGGCGGGGGATCGCTTGGCGCATACGAGTGCGGAGTGTACAAAACGCTATGCAACCACGGCCTCACATTTGACATTGTCGCCGGAACCTCGATCGGGGCCATCAACGCCGGGATTATTGTCGGCGCAAAAAAGGGAGTCGAGCCGGCCGCCGCGCTTGAGAACTTTTGGCTTGAGGTTGCCGACACCGTCACTCCGTCGTTTGCCTCAGATTATTATCGCGCGCTCTTTGCCGCGGGGCGCTCTGCCATGTATGGAAATTCTAAAGTTTTCGCCCCATGGTGGCTCGACCCAAAGTCCAACGGCAGCAGAACATCGAACGGTGGCGGCAGGGTTTTTTCAACTGTCTTTGACCCGGCGGCGCTATACCAGGACCCCGCGGCCATAAAGTCGCCGTACCTTTACAGCATTGACCCGCTAAAAAAAACGCTCCGCGAGTACATTGACTTTGAAAAGTTTTCCTTCGGTGGTGGAAACCACGCCCGGCCCAGGCTGATTGTCACATCCACTGACATCAAGACAAGCGAGGCAATAGTGTTTGACAGCCTCTACACTAAAATCGACGCCGACCACCTTGTTGCGTGCGCAGGCTTTCCATTCTACGGCATCGCATGGACAGAAAAGGACGGCAAGTATCTATGGGACGGAAGCCTGCTGTCAAACACTCCCCTGCGCGAAGTCATCGACGCCTCGCCAAAGCGCGATAAAAAGGTCTACATTGTTAGCCTTTTCCCGCACATTCAGGAGCGGCTGCCGGAAAACATCGCCGACAGCTGGCACAGGGCCCGTGACATCATGCATACAGACAGGACTGACCAGGACGTCAAGATGTCAAAGGCAGTCACGAAATATCTGCTTCTGCTAAAAGAAATGCATGACATTTTGGCAAATGCCAAGCTTGAAGGTGAGCTTGAGAAGAGGTTTCTGGCTGTAGAGCCAAAGTACCACAAGATTGCTGACGAGCGGGGCGCCATCATCTCGGACATTGTCAAGATAGAGCGCTCCGAGGACGTCCACTTTATTTTCGAAGACGCGGATTTCTCGGTCGCAACGATAAAGAAGTTGATAATGCAGGGCGAACAGGACGCGGAGAAGGCGCTGGCAGAGCACCAGCGATCAAAGGAGCTCCAGGCCGTGAAGGACAGGATCGAGAAGGGCGGAAAGCCGGCGGGCTGATTGCTTGCAGTGGAAAGAAAGGGGTATAGCTCCAGCTAATTGTCACAGCTCAAGCTAACTTGTTACGGGCAACGCATACAAATACCCCTTTGACCATAACGTGCTGGTACCGGCGATTCTCATGAACACGAAGGCTTTGGGTGAAATAGACTTTTCAAAGAGAAATGGGATAATCCCAGTCATAGTACAGGACAGGCAGACCAAGGACGTCCTGATGCTTGGATACGCAAACAAGGAGGCACTTCACAACACCGT
The DNA here is from genome assembly GCA_039938515.1 of Nitrososphaera sp. NCBI lineage: Archaea > Thermoproteati > Nitrososphaerota > Nitrososphaeria > Nitrososphaerales > Nitrososphaeraceae > Nitrososphaera > Nitrososphaera sp. Next base: position 20,696 of record JBDUUL010000017.1, read on the forward strand.
CAAGTCGGGCAATGCGTGGTTCTGGAGCACTTCAAGAAACAAACTCTGGATGAAGGGGGAGGAGTCGGGCAATGTCCAGCCGGTCAGGGAGATCCTCGTTGACTGCGATTCCGACGCGCTGCTTTATGTCGTAGAATCGGAGAAGCCTGTGTGCCACACTGGCAACCGATCATGCTTCCATAATATATTGCAGGAATGACTCGATTATGTGTCGAAGAAGCTAACTTGGAAGGCAAAGTTGTAATTTCCATATAGTTTTTGGAGTTTAGTACTGCAAAATAACGTGCCTGAAAAATTTAGTAATACTAAAATTGCTATCAGTGATGTTTTAATTACCTACTATTAGCTGTTGAGTGGAAAAAAGTCATGGGAAGTATCAGGACGCTGAAATGCAGAGAATGTGGCAAGGAGTACGGGCCTCAATTTCGATATGTCTGCGAGGACTGCTTTGGTCCTCTTGACGTAATGTACGACGCCCCGCCCCTGACCCGACACTCCTTTGATTTAAGAGAAAAGACGTACTGGCGATATTTTGAGCTCCTGCCCATCGCGGACAGGTCAAACATAGTGAGCCTCAACGCAGGCCTTACCCCGCTGCAAACGGCGGACAGGCTAGGAAAGGAGCTCGGGCTCGGCTCTCTCTATGTAAAGAACGATTCTGTGAACCCGACTTTCTCGTTCAAGGACAGGCCGGCGGGAGTAGCGGTGTCTCGCGCAAAGGAGACTGGACTCAAGTCGGTCGGCTGCGCGTCAACAGGCAACCTCGCAGCAGCTACTGCTGCGCATGCCGCCAAAGCCGGACTACCCTGCTATATCTTTGCGCCTTCAGACATCGAGCACGTCAAGATTGCTCAGGCTCTTTCATACGGAGCAGAATTTGTCGCTGTCGAAGGAACTTACGACGACGCCAACCGCATCGCGTCGATAATAGGCGATTCAAAGGGCATAGGCGTCGTCAACATAAACATGAGGCCCTACTATGTGGAGGGCTCAAAGACGCTTGCCTACGAGGTGGCAGAGCAGCTTGGCTGGGAGATCCCCGATACGCTGATAGTGCCGGTCGGAAGCGGCGCCATGCTCAATGCGATCTGCAAGGGCTTTGAAGAGCTCGAGTCGCTTGGGCTCGTGCAGGGCGTCAAGGACCTGAGGATAGTAGCGGCGCAGCCCCACGGCTGCGCGCCGGTGGTCGACGCCTTCAAGCGCCACAGCGACGAGATAGTGCCAGTCGAGCGCCCGGAAACAATTGCAAAGAGTCTGGCAATAGGCGATCCAGGAGACGGCATCTATGTATTGCGCAGGCTCAAGCAGTATAACGGAATCGCAGAGGAAGCGGTGGACGCAGAGATAGTCGATGGCATATTGCTGCTTTCCAAGACCGAGGGAATTTTCACCGAGCCGGCTGGAGGGGTTTCGATTGCCGTGCTTCGCAAGCTGGCCGAGGAGGGCAAAATCGACAGAGATGAAAAAGTTGTCTGCTATGTCACCGGCAACGGGCTCAAGGCCACCGAGGCAATAGTTGGAATGCTGCCCAAGCTAACAGCAGTCAAGCCTGACGTGGCGCAAGTGTCGGCAATGATTCGATAGGAGAGTGGGAGATATTGGCCAAAGTGGAATTTACAGTCCCGTCTGTTCTAAACAAGGGCCAGGGAGAAAAAAAGCTGTCACTTGAGGCGGCTGACCTTCAGGAGGCATTCACCAAGGTCTCGGACCAGATGGGTGAGGACTTTAAGCGCCGGGTCTTTGACCTAAACGGCAAGCCGCGGTCGCTTATCAACATATACATCAACGGCAAGAACATGCGCTTTGGCGGCGGCATGGCGGCGCAGCTAAAGGACGGAGACACAGTCTACATCCTGCCCGCCGTCGCGGGCGGCGCAGAGCTGACAAGCGATGAATTGCAGCGGTATTCGCGGCAGGTCATGCTTGAAGAAATAGGCTTTGATGGAATGGAAAAGATAAGGTCTGCCAAGGTCTGCGTTGTGGGGGCAGGCGGCATCGGCAACCCCGTGATAACGCAACTTGCCGCAATGGGCGTTGGCAAGATCCGCGTCGTGGACAGGGACGTCATTGAAGTCACAAACCTGCACAGGCAGCACCTTTACACCGACGACGACATTGGCCGGGTCAAGGTCGAGGCGGCGGCTGAAAGACTGCGCAAGCTCAACCCTACTGTGGAGATAGAACCCGTGCCTACTTCGGTCACAAAATATACCGCCGAGGGCATAGTCAAGGGATTTGACATTGTTATCGACGCGCTTGACAGCGTGGACGCAAGGTATGCGCTCAACGACGCGTGCATCAAGTTCAACATCCCGCTGATTTATGCCGGCGCGCTCGGGATGCTGGGCTCCGCGACAACCATTCTGCCAAACAAGTCCGCATGCCTGCGCTGCATATTTCCTGCGCTAAACGAGGACGACATGCCTGCCTGCAGCACCGAGGGCGTCCACCCGTCGATACTCTACATCGTATCCGGCGTCCAGGTGTCCGAGGCAGTCAAGATAATCACCGGCCAGCAGCCTTCGCTCGTAAACAAACTGCTTTACATCGACCTGAACGAGCTTTCCTTTGAGCGCGTGCAGATGTTCCGACAGGAGGAGGATTGTCCAGCGTGCGGCAGCGGTGCAAAGACGCCGCAGGTCGCGGCCAAGGAGCTGATAATAGAGGAGCTGTGCGGCAGAGACAGGGGCAAGCGCACCTGGACCGTTACGCCCACTGATCCAGTTCCTGTTAACCTTGTGGGAATTATCAAAAATGCCGAGTCGCTCGGCTATCAGGTCAGGACGCGCGGCAGCCTGGGCATAACGGCAACCAACTCGGGCAAGCTCCTTTCCGTGAGCTTTCTATCAAGCGGCGCGGCCACCATTGTGGGCGCAAAGGACGAGGAAGATGCTGTCAGCATCTACAAGACCTTTGTAAACAGCTCCTCCTGACCGAACCCCCGACCTTTTCTCTTGAATAATGTTGGTCTGGGCTAATATGCGATATTTTCCACAAAGTCAGCTCATGCCTAGAGGAGTAAAAAAAGGGCTATCGACGCAAAAGTTCGATAGATGCGTCTCAAAGGTAAAGAGCAAAGGCTCTGCAAAGAACGCATACGCAGTCTGCAATGCCACAATGAGCGGCAAGTCCAAGACCAGACGAAAAAAGAGCAGCCGGAGCAAGAGCCGCTAGCGTTAGTCTCCCCGGCTTTTTTCTTGTCCTTTCTGTTGCTGCCTAATCTAGCTAAAAAACGGATATTTGCCAAGGATTAAGAAATCAAAACTGCGTGCGATTCCACCCGGCGTTCCTTCGCCGATGTTTGGCATTACAACTATCTGACGCCTTTAGTGTTCGGCAATGGCTTTCCATGGCTACACTGCGGTGCTTCTATAATCAGGCAACGATTCGACTGTTTAATCCCTGAAGTGTTGTACTTATTCCGCCGACTACAGCTTTTCCCGTAGGCTGATGGTCTCGTTGTTTGCGTCGTATTTTAGCACCAATCCATGCCTGCCCCACTCTATGAACCAGCCAAAATCGTTCATGGCGTCTCCATCACTGCTAGAACCCGCGGTTGAATTTTCGCTTGCCACAAAGTCCAAGAGCTCGTCCTTTGACAGGTCACGCTTGCCGGATTTCTTTACTGCGTCGGTAAATTTCTTGAAAGCGTCCAGACCAAGCACCATTTCACGGAGCATCTTCTTTTTCACCCGCGGACTTGCGGCGATAAAGAGGTGCCCCTTGTCGGTAAGCGAAACGTCTCCTGACTCGACCCGCAACAATCCAAGCATCTCGCCGGCTTCGACGATTGGCAAAAGGTCGTCAAGCTCAAGCCCCTGCTTGAGCGCGATGCCCGCGAGATCTGATTTGCTGCCCGCGTCGTCCAGCTTTTCAAGGAAGCCCTGCAGCTTTCCATAATGAGTTTTCGGTATGTTCATGTCTGTTTTTTGCTTTGCAGGCATCATGAGCGCCAGCAGACCATTTAAGTTTTCCAATATCCAACTGGCGTCAGGTTATCATCGTGGTTATCCTGTCCACGTACTCGTAGAGCGACTTGTCACGCTTCTCCCGTGGCCGGGGTAGGTCAATGTGAAGGTCATGCATTATCATGCCGGGCCGGGGGCTCATTATGATGACCCTGTCTGACATGTACACGGCCTCCTCAATGTTGTGCGTGACCAGTATTACTACTTCAGGCGTCGTGAACTTGTTGCTCCACAGCTTTAGAATTTCTTCCCGCAAAGACTCCGCGGTCAGAGGGTCAAGCGCGGAAAACGGCTCGTCCATCAGCAGTATCTCCGGGTCGGTGACAAGGGCTCTTGCGATCCCCACCCGCTGCTTCATGCCGCCGGACAGCTCTCTTGGATACGCGTCCTCAAAACCGTCCAGCCCAACTTCCTGAATTATTCTAAGGCTTTTTTCATGCCGCTGCTCCTTTGTAATATGGAGTGATTCTAGGCCAAACTCGACATTTTCCATAACCGTGAGCCAGGGGAACAGGCCGAAGGACTGGAATACCATGGCCATGAACGGGTTGACCTTGCCTGACATCTTTTCGCCCTTAAATATCACGTCTCCGCTGCTTGGCGAGTCAAGCCCCATGATTATGCGCAATAGCGAGGACTTGCCCGAGCCGGAAGGACCGACGATCGACATGAACTCGTTCGTGTTGACTGATAGGTTGATGTCTTTGAGGATGGTCAGTGTCTTGGCGTGCTGCGAGCTCCCGGAGACGTACTGCTTTGAGACGTTGCGCACCTCAAGTATTGGGCTTGCCGACGCTGGAAGCGAAGGATTCGCAAACGGGTCAAGCGACTTTCTGTCAATGGCATTGTCTGAAGGCACATTATCGAAACCATTTTCCCTCCGACTTGCCAAGAAAAGACGCGCCCCTGAAAATCATCCCGACGGCATCCCCTGCATAAATCTAGCTGTTGTAGTGATTAACCGCTCATGCTGTACTTCTGGATAACTTTGCGGTAGATTCTCCTCCATACTAGGTTGTTGACAAGTACAATTACTGTTACCATGACTGACACTATCATGAGAATGAGTACGGTGTTGCCGAGGCTGTAGGCTGCAGTATCCAGGAGCGACCCCAAGCCCAGAACAGAGTATGTCTTGCTGCCATAAACAAGGTATTCCGAAACAATCAGGGCATTCCATCCCCCTCCCCACGCAGTAATGCTCCCGGTCACAAGCGAGGGGAAGATTGAGGGAAACAATACCCGCCGCCTGTACTGCGATTTTGAACACCTAAAGGCAGCTGCAGCCTCCTCAAGGTCGCCGGATATCGAGCGGACGCCTCCTATCAGGTTGAAGAGCATGTACCACTGCATTCCGGTAAGTATCAGAAGTATCGACGGAAACTCCAGACCGCCTGGAATTACGTTGACAAGTACCGCCATGAAGGGAAAGAAGGCAGTCGCCGGAATGGACGCGAACGTCTGAATGACTGACATGGTCCGCGGGAAATTCTTGCCCCTCGCAATCTTGATTGCCACAGGAATCGTCCATGCGAGCGTAATTAGGTAGGCAGCCGCGAGCCGGAGGTACGAGAAGAGGAGAGCCGTCGGGATTTCGGAAACCGCCTTCGCAGTGGCCGGATCTTCAAACAGGGATGCGTACATTTTGTATAATCCCGCCAGCGATTGGGCAATCTTGTCAATCTCTGTAAGTACCAAAAGGGCGACACCAGCCGTGACTACGGCAACCACGGCCTTTCTATAATGCCGGAGGCGGCCGGCACCAACAAAGTCTAGGGAGCGATGCATCCTGCTGAACAGCTTTTGCTCAAATCGATAAATAGAGGATGAGGTCTTCTCAACGAACGCAAGCGACCTATCTCGCAGCACTACCTGCCGCGGGTTTTTCACGAGGACATCCGCAAGGCTTGCAACCGGAAAGAAGACCCTGCTGATAGTATGCCTGCCTGCAGAAGAAAGGGAAAGGTTGAGGTGGAGCGCTTGGGTGTGAGTAGCGGTTTCTGACGAAGAAGAGTACTCGTACCTAAACCTGTTGGCAAATGCCTCGAGCGGCCGCCAGAACACTACGTCTATCATCAGGATTATCGCAATAAGCGTGCCAAGCCCGGCAAAGGCTAGCAAGTACTGGCCCTCTGATACGGCGGAACCGAGCAGGCTCCCGAGGCCCGGCAAAGTGTAGGTCTTTGAGCCGAGTGAAATTATCTCCGCAGCGGTAAGAAAATACCAGCCCGCCGACCATGACAGGATGCTGTTGTAAATCAATTTGGAGGTGGCAGCAGGGATGTATAGCCGGCGCAACAAGAGTGCGGGGTTTGCACGGAAGGCCCTCGATGTTTCCTTCAAGTCAGCCGGTATCAGCAGCACTGATTCATACACCGAAAAAATCATGTTCCACACCATGCTGGAAAATATGAGAAATATCGCGGCAAACTCTATTCCCGCTTGACTTCCGTTAAAGATTGCAATGAAAAATGCAATTGCGACCGGGAAGAATCCCAGTATCGGGATGGACTGAAATATGTCGATAATGGGGATGATAATCTTTGCTGCACGAGGCCTCGTACCAGCGGTGATACCGATTGCCAGGGCGACAATAAAGGAAAGGCCGAGAGCTGCAAACATCCTGTAGACCGAGGCAATGGAATCAAAGACAAGAGTCGAAATGTTCGGGGAAGCGCCGGTTTGTGTCGAATCATCTGCGAATGCGTTTGTAGGGCATGCCAAAAACGAGATCGTGATAAGAACCAGCGCGGCGGCAGGCAAGACTGGCTTCAATAGGTAAGAAGGAAAGGCCTGCCTAGCTACCACGGCATTGCTCTGGATGTACCCTTCCAAATGTTTTTGCAAGGTGACGAAAGAATGTTTTACGCAAAGCCCTGGGTTTTGCGCGAAACTAGTACTCAAACCACTAAACCTGATTGGTGCCGGCGATGTGTTTGGTCAATGAACGACCGAAAGAATGCGGGAAACAATGATTGCAAGAACCTAATGAACGAAACAAGGGCAAACCCCCAGTATGTCGATGCAGGCCCGGACGATGTCTATCCCGGCGAAGTCTTTGATTCGTCGAAATACGATGCCATGAGGGATTTGACCGAAGGTTCAACCATCGACCTGGCAGACGCGCCAATTCTCAGGAGCTCTTCTCAGACCGTCGATCCTCGGATGGTCAGCAATACCGGTGTGGAAGCTACCAAAATGGCCACATCCAACCCGCCAGCAAGGATTAGCCCAATGGTGACGGAAGAGCGCGCCAGGACCATCAGACAGGCAAACGAAGAGATTCATGACAACAGACTTGCGGCCGAGTGGACGAAGGAAAGCTCGTAAGCCTGCGAAAGGCGTCTATCCACAACTGCGAGCTGCTATTGCAGGACACTTTCCCACCTCTATCTGAAACTTATCGCAGTCCCAAGCGAGCGATATCGCTTGTAGTCGTCGGATAATATCTTTGAAAGGTTCTTTGCTATGTCGGTAACCGAAATGACGCCCGCCATTGTTCCGTCGTCTTCGACAAGCACAATCCGCTTTACTTTGTTCTTTACCATCATATTGGCAACAGTGTCAACTGAATCGTATGTTTTGGCCGTTATCACGGGCGAGGTCATTATTTCTCCTGCAGGAGTCTCGTCGGCGCGCTTTTTTGATTTCGCCACAAGCCTGAGTATGTCACGTTCAGTGACTATTCCCTCGGGTCTGCCGCCGCTGTCTACGACAACCACGGAGCCCACTTTGTTCTTGAGCATGACCTTGACCGCGTCAAGAGCTGTGGGCGTAAAATTTCCACGCAACGTGATGACGCCTTTAGGCGACATAATTTCGCTGACTGCGCTCATTATCGCAAAATAAATTCACGGCAGAAATAAAGCTCTCGGTAAAGAGTATAATGTCGGATCTTTTCATCCGCGCAGGCTCGTGGCTCAAAATTAGGATGCGTAAATCAGTATAATTAGATGCAAAGGCTGAGGCTTTTATCAATCTGCTTCCAGCACCAGTGAAAAGGCTGGCGGCCAGGCTAACATTGTGCAATTCCTGCCGAATTCCACAAGCTCCTCGTCCGGACTGACGTCTTGTCAAAGATAGTTTCAATCCAAGTGATAAAACGCCCAAGATGTCAGTTTTTATGTATTTTTTGCATTAGTCGAATACCTGCCGCATTCGACTTTGATGAGCAAAACCGGGCATTCAAATTGGTACAGAAAAAATGCCACAATCGTCGAAATTCTTCAAAACAGCCAACCCTGCCATCGGACTGACGAAGTTGAGCGTGATTTTCGTCAAGAAGGCGAACTGTCAGTCAAAATCAAAAGCAAGTTTACTATCACTTCTTTTTGACTGATGCAAAACGAGAAGAGAAATTAATGCATGTTGTAAATATGAATGCAAACGGTGTAATATAGTAAATTAATTGCGTTTTTCGGAAAAGCGATGATTTAAATCTATAGTGGGTGATGCAATGCCGCGATTCGGTGTAGAGTGACCGTATGTGGAACCTATAATCCAGTTGATCGCCGCAATCGGCGGGACGCTCGGACTGTCTGTGCTCTTCGGCCTGTACATGGCAAGAATGATCTCGTACGAATCTAGGCCTATTGAAAGAACCCTTGCCAAGGTCGAGAGCGGCTTTTACAGGCTGATTGGAATTGATGCGACCAAAGGAATGACCTGGAAGCGCTACTTCATTGCAATATTGGTTACGGATGTTTCCGCCGGCGTCATACTGTTTCTGATCCTAACTTTTCAAAATTATTTGCCAACTGCGACGCCGGGAATCGCAGGACTGGCCCCCGATCTGGCGTTTCACACCGCTGTCTCGTTTATGACAAACACCGACCTGCAGCATTACAATGGAGATCAACAGCTCACCGTATTTTCGCAGATGGTGGGGCTCACCTTTCTGATGTTTATCGCGCCCGCAACTGCAATTTCCTCCGGATTTGCTTTTATCCGCGCGTTTATTCGAAGGAATTTCGGCCTCGGAAACTTTTACGTGGATATGATAAGGGTGACAGTCACCCTTCTGCTTCCGGTTTCGTTCATCTCGTCTCTCATACTGATTTATGCTGGAGTTCCGCAGACGCTGCAGCCCTCACTTTCGTTTAATGACCTTGAGGGAAAGCCGCAAACAATTACGATGGGTCCAGTCGGGTCGCTGGAATCGATAAAGGAACTTGGCCATAACGGCGGCGGTTATTTTGGCGCAAATTCTGCACATCCATTCGAGAATCCTAACGGCCTTACAAACGTGTACGAGATTATGCTGATTCTTGTCATTCCACTGGCATTCCCCATAGCATATGGAAAACTCGTCGGCTGGGGTAGAGGGATCTCAATTCTCATCACCATGCTTATTGGCTTCGGCTTGATGCTGGGCATCGCATTCTACCAACCCAGTGGCCCCACAGGACTTGACACGCGGTTTGGCAATTTCGGAAGTGTCCTTTTCAACGTGGCATCGGTTGCGACGAATACCGGGGCAGTCGCATCAGCCCTAACAGGAATGTCTCCCGCTGCCGTAACTTCGCTGTTCCTTGGTATGTTCGTTCAGGCAATACCGGGTGCTGCTGGCGTCGGGATGATGACCATGATGATGTACGTAATCCTGAGTCTCTTCATTGTTGGCCTGATGGTTGGCAAGACTCCTGAATTCATGAGCATGAAGATTAGCTCAAAGGACGTTAAACTCGCGGTCTTTATCTTTCTATTACATCCCGCGCTCATCCTGATTCCGACGGCGCTTGCGTTTACTACAGGAAACGCGCAGGCAGTCACAAGCTCGCCCAACAACAAAGTCTCGGCAATTGCGTACACCGAAGTGCTTTACGAATTTACATCGTCTGCTGCAAATAATGGCTCCGACTACCTTGGAACAAGCGCGAACACTCTGTTCTTCAACTGGTCCACGGGGCTGGTGATGTTCATAGGCAGATTTGCGCCGCTGGGACTAATGATGGCACTTGCCGGATCATTTACAACAAAGGAAAGGAAAGAAGCCCCCGAGCCAATCAAGACACAGGGGCCGCTGTTCATAACCGTCCTGCTAATCATGACGTTTCTTCTGACAGCACTTACCTTCTTCCCATTCATCGTGATAGGGCCGTTTTCGCTGTGAGGGGTTGGGAGTGAGCAGGAATATGGATCAGCAAAAACAGGAAAAAAATGGCATGACAGCCCAGAGAAGATCTGTCATAGACCCGTCGGTTCTAATTGATTCAATTCTAAAGCTGGACCCGAGGTATCTGGCAAAGAACAACCCGGTAATGTTTGCAGTAGAGATGGTATTCTTTCTTATTCTTGGAATCACCGCTTTCCCAGACGTCTCTCCCAAGTTTGTCACTGAGAGCCAGACTCTGTATGCTGAAGTGGCTGTAATACTAATTCTGACTGTCTGGTTTGCGACATTTTCAGAATCACTTTCTGAAGCTCAGGCAAGGGCAAGGGTCGACTCGCTCAGAAGCCTGGAAAAAGAGGTGACGACGCGAAAGCTGGTAAACGGCAAGGAGGTTATGGTGACATCAACTACGCTCAAACCAGGCGACGAGGTAAAGGTGTTTGCTGGAGAAATAATTCCCCGAGATGGTCTTGTTGCTGAAGGCAAGGCGTTCATTGACGAATCCATGATGACTGGAGAATCAAATCCTGTCTTCAAGGAAAAGGGCGACCATGTGCTTGGCGGCACAAGGGTAGCAAGCGACAGCATTATCGTCGAGATTACTGCCGAGGCAGGGCGAAGTTTTCTCGACGATATGGTAAGACTTATCGAGAGCGCAACAAGGCCCAAGACACAAAATGAAATCGCGCTTACTATCCTTCTCTCCGGCCTCTCGCTGATATTCATTATGGTCATTGGCAGTCTGCCATTCATGGCCAACTACCTTGGCTACACCATGGACGTCGCGATGCTAGTCACGCTATTAGTTGCGCTCATGCCTACAACCATCGGTGGGTTGCTTCCCGCAATAGGGGTCGCTGGAATAACGCGGCTTGGAAAAGACAACATCGTTGCAAAATCCGGCAAAGGCATTGAAGCCGCGGGAGACTGCGACGTGCTGATACTGGACAAAACGGGCACTATCACCGAAGGGAGCAGGGGTGCAATTGCCTTTGTGCCGCTGGAAAAGTACTCAGAAGAAGATGTGGGACAGGCCGCCTTTGCTGCCTCAATCCATGACACGACCCATGAGGGTAAAACGACCGTTGATCTTGCGGAGCAGAAAAAGTTTGTTCCTATAAACGCGATGGAAAATCTGTTAACCGCAAAGTCAATCGAGTTTACGGCAGAAACTGGCTACAGCGGGATTGAGATTATCCCTGTCAGAAAGGGGGCAATGCTAAGCAAGGAGCACAGCGAAGCGGTAGCATCCGTCAATAGAGCTATTGGAAATGGAGTCAATACAAACCAGGATTCAGCATGCAAGGTCAACGGGATGATCCAGCAGCTCGCAGACCTAAATGCTGGTGGAAGAATTCTCAAGGGATCTGTTGATTCCGTTTTGCCGCTCGTCAAGAACGTCAACGAAGCGGAAGTGAGGTGGAAGGCGCAAGAAATCTCCAAGTTTGGCGGGACTCCATTGCTGGTAGCCGTGGGACAGGAGGCAATTGGCCTGGTCTCGCTGAAAGACCAGCTCAAGGAGAACATCAAGAAGAAACTTGACGAGGTGCGGGCCACTGGCATTGCAACTGTAATGATTACCGGCGACAACAGGCTTGCGGCGCAGGTCATCGCCAAGGAGGCGGGTGTGGACGAGGTGATGGCCGAGGCAAAGCCAACCGACAAACTCAGGCGAGTCCAAGAAGAGCAGGTAAAGGGCCATGTCATTGGGATGGTTGGCGATGGCACCAACGACGCGCCCGCGCTCGCAAAGGCCGACGTGGGACTTGCAATGAACAGCGGAACCTCGGCCGCAAAAGAAGCAGCAAACATGGTGGACTTGGACTCCGACCCGTCAAAGATCCTCAAAGTAGTAAAGCTGGGAAAACAGCTGCTCATGACGCGCGGCGCTATCACCACTTTTAGCATCGCCAATGACGTTGCCAAATATTTTGCAGTCCTTCCTGCAATGTTCAGCGCATCAAACCCAAAGATGCAGGCTTTAAACATAATGCAGCTTCATAGTCCCGAGACCGCAATACTGTCAACGCTAATCTTTAACGCAATAATCATCCCCGCGCTTATCCCGCTTTCACTCCGGGGCGTCAAGTTCAAGCCGGAACCACCTCAAAAGACCTTTGTCAAGAACATGGTAATTTACGGGCTCGGCGGAATAGTGCTGCCTTTTGTTGCGATAAAGGGCATAGACCTTGTGCTCTCGGCATTTATGAGGTGATAATAGCTGGCAAAACAAAACAAGTACTGGGAAATTTTTGCCCCCGCGATCAAGGTCGTGATTCTCATGCTGGTTCTGACCGGCATTGCATATCCGCTCAGTCTACTTGTCATCGGGCAGGAGGCGATGCCTACAATGGCAAACGGGAACATTATCAACCTAAACGGCAAGCCTATCGGTTCGTCGCTAATTGGGGAGAACTTTACCTCGCCAAAATTCTTCCATTCAAGAGCGCCTTCGGATTCGGCGTCAGGAGTGGACCCAGACATTACTCCTAATGACGCATACTCACAAGTTCAGAATGTAAGCCAGGCCACGGGAATCCCTGTCAATCCGATAAAGACGCTGATAAGATTGAACATCGAGGAGAACAAGTCGCAAAACCTGGCGGCCTTTGCGCCTGACTACGTTAACGTGCTCCAGCTCAACCTTGACCTGATGGACCAGTACCCACAGCAGTATGGGGAATTCCTGAACAGCACGCAGAAGTGATATTGTTGGATTCAGAAATAATAGCAGCATTCATTCTTACGCTTGCCGTGTCGGCCGCGGCCCTGACGTATTCGCTTCTAAAGGCTGAAGACCAGCCCAAATAGCCGAGAATGGTCGATCCTGCAGGTTCTGATAACCAGCCAAGGCCAGAATGCTTATTCTGCCAGCGGCTTTATGCCGCTTCAGAGTTTGTTTTTTGCCGGGTAGAAACTTCCGAAGATTCAGCCTGACCAATCCAGTTCTGCGCTGCGCTCCCAGCCGTTCCTGATGGGTAAGAGTTTTGTTGTCTGGCATCCAGCGGTGATGAAGGTTCTCCGATTGTCGTCTCGCCTAACGCGCTCTTTCTTGACCTTGCAAGCGTTCCAAAGAAATTGTAAACAAATACTAGCTGCGCAAAGCCTACTGTTAACGCAAAGAACAGCAACCATGGCAGCGCCCATGAGAACTCGTCAGGGACTACTGCCTCCCTTCGGATAAAGCCTGCAAACCCAAGATAGGTAAACATCAGGGCAAGGCCAAACCCTCCAAAGACGGTCAGTCCGAGATGTATATAACCGAGTCCTGGGCTTAGACGCCTCTTTGTAAGGGCAGGAACGACGGAGTAGATTATTCCAAGGCCAAGTAGCACGCTTCCCATCAGGAGCACAAGGTGGATGTGCCCGACGACATTTAGCGTGTTATGTAGGTACGCATTCGTGCCCCACCACCCAGTCTCCACTCCCGTAAAGCCCCCAAAAGCCCAGCCCGCTATTCCGGCCACAATAAACACCGAGGTGATGTTCCACCTTATTCTTGACCTAAAGATGTACATCATTATTGTCATGATGGTCAATCCTGACGGAAACACTATGCCAAAACTCGATATCTGCGAAAGCGTCTGGAGCCACACAGGATTTGGCAGGTCCTGGTACAGGTGGTGTGAAAAGACTCCCATTGTAAACATAAAATAAAACGGCCATGGTCTGTACGCCCATCTGTCATACGGCACTATTTTCCTTGCATACCTGGGGATGAAATAGTAGGCTGCTCCAAGGAACGAAAAGAGCGTAAAGTATACTATCGGGTGACCAAAAAACCACCATGCGTCCTTTGTGAGAAGCCAGTTTATCTGAAAATTTGGATTCATGAGATAGGAATACCCGTTGGCAAGCTGGATAAAGAGGCCAATGTTTCCTAGCAGCTGGACAAGCGAGTTTACGAAAATTCCGACGACAACAATTGATACTGCGGGCACGTGTCTCCTTTTTTGAATCGGGAGCCACGCCGAAATTCCAAGAACCGACGCCCAGCGAACAGCTGACGGGATATTTACCGAGTCCAGATAGTCCGGCGAGCCATGATCAGCGCCTGTGTCGGAAAGAGGGACGCTTTCTCTAGGTCCTGCCTGGCGCAGTTCTGCAGGCGAACTGGAAGCAGTAGTCGTTGCCTTGTGGCGAGAGCTGTAGTCCTCCTCGCTGCGCTGCACGCCGGCCGCAATCTTGCCAGTTAGCACAGTTGCAATTACGTCTAGCGAGAACAGCGTCAAGGAAATTCCAATGAGGGTGTCTGCTGCCAGAAAAATTGCAGCGGCTAGGGTGGACCAGCCTCCGTTGCCCGGATGAAAGGGCAGGGGCATAAGGTCATACCATCCTCCTCCAAAGAGCATGACTCCTGACAGGATAAGCAATATCGCCCCGGAATTCATCGTGATAAACGACCAGACTGCCACCTTCATGCTCCTTAGCGGCTTTTTCGCAAACTTGCTGAGGAGATAGTAGCTCAGCCCGAGGACAAGCATCGACGCAAACCCAAAGAACATGAGCTGACCGTGAACGGTAAGAGCGGCATAGAAAACGCCGGCGGTCTGTTGCGCATTGCCCGAAGCAAGCAAGACCTTTGACTGGATCACGCGCATTACTATCGCAAGCGAACCGGCGATGACAAAGTAAATAATCGCCGAGACGATAAACATCGTGACAAGATTGGAAAGCTCTTTTGTGATCTCGTAGCGCGGAATCGGACTCTCTTCATCTTTGTATTTTTCACTTTTCCGGTCAAGGCTCGCCATTGCTATTCCTCCACTTTCAAGAAGCGTAGATGGTAACCTGCGAGACCATGAAGGGGTGGTTCCAGCCGCAGTACTCAAGACATCTTATCGTATATGTGCCCGGCTTTGTGAAAGTGTAGTAGGCAACATTGTCAAATCCCGGAACTACTTGCATCTGCATCAGCGGGCTATCCATGCTCTTGTTGCTTGCAAGCACCGAAAAACCATGGTTGACGTCGATGGATCTTGCAACGAACTTGACTGTCTCATTTACCTTGACATGAACCTGCTTTGCAGCTCCGTTAGGGCCTGTGGCCTGTTCAAAGGCGCTTGCGCCGGCATGCGCCGGTTTTGCCTCGGCAGCTGGCGTCTGCTGCGACCAAGTCGGACCGGTGCCGTAGCCTCCATCCTCTAGCATCCAGAACCACTGACCTGCCGTAACGTATACTGTGTGGACATGCGAAGGGTCAGACATTGCCTCCGAGTATGCAGCCGGGGGCATCCATGGGAGCCCGAGAGTCCAGAGCCACACGAGCATCCCTGCAACGAATATGGCCCAGTACCTCTCCGCGTGGTACTTGTTGAGCTTGTACTTTAACGAGTTCTCTCCCTGCAGCGCGGCGTGCTTTGTAGACAGCGCAACATAGACAAAGAAACCGGTTGCCAGAATAATCGCTGTTGTCAGAACTTGAACCAGCCAGGGAACGCCGTACCCCCAGTCTGCCGCAAGACGAACGTTTGCAAAAGCATTTTGCGCCAAGCTTGTAGCGGCGAAAACAAGGTGATCAAATACCATTCAGCAAACCACCGCTGACCAATTCAAAAAACGCGGTGCGCCTTTGTATTAACGAATTTGCAACCAATATTCTATGGGTTGCTTACCAAACAGCCGTACTTGTCGCGCTGAAAGTGTCGGGTTTTCAGCGTCTCCTAAAGGATGGCCATGTCAGGGAAAGTATTATACCGAAAACTTACACAGAACAAGAACGTACGAAAACTAACAATAACAACGGTTTGCTATGCGTTAATACTTTAAGAGACGAGCTTTGTTGTGGTTTCTCTTTCTTCACAGGTCATGCTTGGAATCGGCATTGCATTGGCCGCAGCAGCTATTGCTTCAATATTTGTCACCACTGCTGCAGGACAGAATCAGAATTCTGGCGGCCAGCAGCAGCCCCGATCATCCGGATCAGGGGGACAGACTCAGACTTCCTCGAGTTCCAACTCTTCTCAGTCGAGCTCAGGCAGCGGAGCGACATCCACGATAACGATCGTGCAGGGCGCGGCCTCGCAGCAGGGCCAAAAGTCCTACGACCCAGATCCGGCAAATGTTCAACCCGGTTCAAAGGTGACATGGCAGAACAAGGATTCTGCCCCACACACCGCGACAGCCGATGATAACTCGTTTGATACGGGCACTATACAGCCCGGAGCCACAGGTCAGGCCATGATAAAAAGTCAGGGCAAGATTCCCTATCATTGCACTATTCATCCGTTTATGCATGGAACACTGCAAGCCGGCCAGGGTGGCGGGAGCGGCGGCAACAACAGTTCGACCACATCCGCAGCCCAGCAAGGAGACTCGTCATCTTCTAGTACGTCAGGCAATACTTCTGGCAGCGTCCAAGCCGGGGGATCCGGCTCTTCAGTCGTCCAGGCTCTGAAGCAGACAGACGACTCCCTTGTCAAGGCACTTCAGCTGTCACTCCAGCAGATGGGCAGCGGAGGAGCTTCCGCAAGCCAGCAGCCATCGCAAACTGGCGCCTCTTCCAATCAGTCTACAACTTCAGCAGCATCGCAGGGTAACCAGAGTTCTGCAGGCTCGCAGCAGTCAGGCGGCAGTACAAGCACCATCGAGATACCACAGGGGGCTGTCTCTGCAAAGAGTGGCGGCTATTACGCACCTGCCTCCGCCAAGGTCTCAGCCGGGAAGGTGACATGGGACAACAAGGACAGCGTTCCCCACACCGCGACAGCCGACGACAACTCGTTTGACACCGGGACAATAGAGCCCGGGGCCTCCGGCTCGGCAACGATAAAGGCTGCTGCGGGCAGCGGATCCATATCCTACCACTGCACCATCCATCCGTGGATGAAGGCAACGCTCACGCTCGGTGCAGGCGGTACGAACGGTTCGGGCAGCAATAATCAGACCTCCACTTCGTCAGCCTCGGGCGGACAGCAGAACCAGACAATGAGAAAAACCGCAACCGTTTACACCCTGGTCCCGCCGGCAGCATCTACCTCGTTTGGTACTGAACCCGAGCACAAGAACGACTGGGTGACAACCTACCACGATATCTATGGCACAAGGTCGAGTCAGCAGACAATCATTGGAAAGGATAACGTCAACCAGCTTCAGGCAAAGTGGATTTTCCACAGCGATTTCCCGATCGAAAGCCCCGCGCTGATTGTCGGTGACAGGGCGTATGCGATAGACAATGCAATGCGCGTCTTTGCAATCGACATGAGCAACGGCTCTAACCTGTGGATGTTCGACCCCGGCGTGGCAGGCCAGCAGAGCCAGCAGCTTCCACGGGGTACGTTTGCCCACGGCATAACTTACGACAACGGAGTCATTTTCGCCCCGACAGGAGCTAATGCCACAGTGGTGGCGCTAAACGCAACAGACGGCAAACTCATGTGGCAATCGGCGGCCATAGGTGATCCTACCTTGGGCTACAGGGAGCCTGCGCCTCCTATAGTCTGGAAGAACTATGTGATAGCTGGTTCCGCACTTGGAGACGAGCCTCCCTTTGGCGCTCTACAAGGCAGGATCGTAGCGCTAAACAGGACCAATGGAGACGTGATCTGGAACATGTCGACCACCGCAGGTGCATGGGTCCACGGCGACAATTCCACAAAGAACGGAGGATCTATGGTATGGTCGGGCGGTTCACTTGACCCGCACAGCGGCATACTCTACATCCCAACCGGCAATTCCTCTCCAGACTTTAACGACACTGGCAGGCCGCGTCCGAACAACTATACCAGCTCCATTATTGCAGTCGACGTCAAGAGCGGACACATGCTCTGGGCAACGCCGTTTGTAACAGACGACACTCACGACTGGGATACGGCTTGGGGCACGAGCATAGCCAATGTAACGGCACTAAACAGCACGAGCGGGCTAAATTCGAGCGAGCAGCTGGTCATGGGACAGACCAAGCGCGGCGACCTCTTTGCACTTGACTCAAGCAATGGAAAGGTTGTGTGGAATGACACGGTGGGCGTGAAGTACAATATCGATGCCAAGCCGTCAGCGCAGGGCAGCGGAACTGTTTGGCCGGGGACTCAGTACGGAGTGGAAGCATACCATGCAAATGACAACAGCACGGTTTACGCGGCCGTAAGCAACATGGGCTTTAACTTTTTTGTCCACGGCTCAAGCGGGAACGTCGTACCGGCCTTTGACTCGATAAAGAACGGGGTGGGGAACGGGACAATAACTGCCGTGGACATGGCCACAGGCAAAATAAAGTGGGTGCACCCGACGGACTTTCCGACGTGGGCTTCCCCCGCGGTTAGCAACGGAGTTGTCTTTTCCGGCCACATTACAGCCACGGGAACACCCTATTCGTACAACGACTTTGGCGCGCCTTCCAAAACGCCACTGAACCCGTCAGGTGTCGTGATAGCACTTGACAAGGATACGGGCAAGGAGCTGTGGGAGTTCAACGTTGGTGCGCCTCTCGGAGTCGGCGGGCCATCTCTCGGACACGGGATGCTGCTGGTGACAACCGGAAGTCCGGCCGAAGTCGAGGCTAACAAGGGAGGAGACATTGTAGCCTTCGGGCTGCCGTCCACGAGTCAGACTACAACCGCCAGCAAGTAACAGGAAACGGGGAGCTTCCGCGCAGGAAGCCCCCTGTCTTTTTTTCTCGACATGCATCAGAAAACAGGGCAATGAGTTTTTGCGGATTTTGGTCAGGCTCTGCCGAGTCTTGTTAACGAAAAATTTGCTAGAACTGTACTATTATAGAAAATACCTGCAACAAAACGTGGAAAAAGATGAAAACCTACTATAGTTTTATACCCGATAACACTTGTTCAAACAATGGATACGAAAAATATTCTCACCCCGTCAATAATGGTCGTGCTGGCCGTGTCGCTTTTGCTAGCTCCGGCCGCCGGTAGCGGCGGCAGCCAGAACGCGGCAGCCTCAGTAGGCGGCACCCAGAAGAGCAACGCAGTGGGAGTCTTTGCATGGATATTTGACTGGAATCCCGCATCAGGGATGTGGCTCAAAATCTATAACGAAAAACTCGCCCATCCAACGGTCCCGACGTTTATCGCGATGAATCCTGCCAATGGGGTAGGAGCAAACAAGGTTTCAGGCTTTGTGAGCGATATCTCGCTTGAACACAAGGCCGGCGTCAAGGTCTTGGGCTACGTCTATACAGACTATGCAAACAGGTCGCTTGCTTCCGCGGAGAACGAGACCTATTACTACAAGACATGGTATAACGTCGACGGTATAGTATACGACGAGATGAACAATCACAATACCACCGCGGTAATGAACTATTACAGGAACCTCACTGCCTACGACCTGTCACTCGGATTGAAGTACTCTTTTGGAAATCCGGGCGATCCAGTTCCGCGAAACATGGAAGGGATAATGAATACCACCTTTGCGTACGAAGGCTCTACCATACCGTCTGAGAGCACGCTGAAGAGCGCAACCTACTATCCGACCTACAACAAGTCAAACTTTGCCTTTGTGGCTTACAACCAGAGTTCCACCACCGCTCCTTCAGTCAGCGCCATCAATGCAACTGCAAAGTACGTTTCTGCAATGTGGATTACGGATGGAAAGGTATACACGAAAAGTCCGAGCAATCCGTACGACCAAATCCCTACATGGGCTGATGTTGTCTTTACAACGCTGGACCAGAACTGGGACACATCGGGCGCTCCAGCCAAGACCGGCTTTAGCCAATCAGATTCTCAGGTAACCTTCCTTGCCGAGAATCGGAGGACGTACGACCAGATTGCAGGGGCCCAAATCAGAATTGTCAACAGCAGTGGCTATTCCCTCACTTATTCCGACCCGCAGGCAGTTCAGATAAGGTCTGGCGATACCTATACTATCACCGCACTGAACGTTTCTGGCTATACGTTTGATCACTGGTCAACGGGCGCGACATCACAGACAATTTCGGGAGTGTTTGGTGGAGACAGAGTTATTGCTGCCTTTTACAGGTGAGTGTAGACCACTTCTCCCCCTATTTTCTTTTGAAAGAATTTGATCTTGGTACTGGGGCAGTCAATTGGCGTTTGGCCATGTATCGCCAATCTACATGACGTAATTTCGTATCCCGCGACACAGACCGATGTCTGCTAAGAATTTAGAGTGCAGGTTAAGCGGGCCCGGTGGGCTTCGGTCCCACGACAACTGGCTTCGGAGGCGTGTACTTCTTTATTCAAGAATCAGCACCCTGTCCTGACTAGGCGACGGGCCCTTTCCGTTACAATATCAAAGCAGTATATGAAATATTGGAATTCTAATCTGCATGGAGCAACACGAGAGAAAACGATTATCAACCTATAATGCGATGCTGCATATAGGAATTGAGAAGGTCCATCGTTCTTGCAGGGATTGCAATTGTCGCCATCGCCAAGATTTTAATTGTAAAATACCTGTTTTTTGACCAGCCTGCATATGAGAAATGCCTCGCGGGCAACTCACCGCCGGGCACGATTTCAGGCCAGCTGCTGGTCTCGTGCGGCCAAGACCCGATTCTCACGTTGATAATTGGCTGGGTGGTTGTCGCTGTCGGCGCTGTAGTACTTATCATGGGCTTGAGGGCTGACAGCATCCCAAGGTCGAGGTACGTCTAATGCTATCCTTCTGTAAATAATGATGAGTTTTGACTATCAATACGGGATTGTAAAACTAAAAGTCGCTCCCTTTCCGTCAGCATTATTAGAGGCTGACAGCGTCCCGCCGTGAGCCTCAACTATGTGCTTTGCAACGTACAGGCCAACCCCTGTGCCGCTTTGAGTCGAAGTTTCCCCCACTGCCTTTGACGCAAATATCTCAAAAAGCTGCGGAAACATGGAAGGGTCTATCCCCGGCCCCGTATCTCTGATGGTAACTACAACACGACTTGGATTTTCAGCGCGGCTCGCCGTTACCTCGACGGTGCCCTCATCGGTAAACTTGATCGCGTTTCCAAGCAGGTTGTAGAGAACCTGGGATATCTTGTCCCTGTCAGCGTTAATCACGATTTTTTCCTTTGGCTCGTAAACCACCGTGAGGCTTTTCGCCGACGCCGCAACCTGATGAACGCTATCGTTGACAATATCGCCAATTACAGAGGATAGTTCGAATTCTGTCCTGTTCAGATGCAGCAGGCTGCGCTCAACTCTGGAAACTGTTAGCAGGTTTTCTGTAAGCCTCTGCAGCCTCTCTGCGTTTCTGGCTATCATTTCCAGCGCATTCTTGGCCGAGTCAATGTCAAGCTTGCCCGAATCAAGCTCCATCTTTAGCAGCTCGACCCTTCCAATAATGGGCTGGACGGGGGTCCGCAGCTCATGCGCTGCTATATTGATAAACTTCTTCTCGGCCTGCTGCTGGGCCTCAAGCTGCTTGTACAGCTCGCTCTGGTTCCATAGGGAATCGAAAAAGGACACCAGGCTGCTGATACTGCGCCTGCTGTTGGAATACACGCTGACTCCTATTGCGTCCGAGTACATTTCAGAAGCCGGGTGGACGAGTTCCGAACTAAGAAAATGCGAACGGTCAATTATCATTATTCCCGATTGAGCTTCTGCTGCGTCGAGCACTTTTACGCCTGGTTCTGAAACTAGATTCTCAACTATTGCTGAATTGAGCTGGCTGACCGGGACTATGATCCGAACCTCCGCCCCATTTCTGGCAGCTGCTTTCAGGGTGTCAAGCACGCCCAGGTTCTCCATCCTGAGCAGCGATTTTGAGTTTGGCAGCCTGAAGAGGACTTCCCTTTTGGCAGACCGGGAAAGCTGAAGAATCAGCTCGCTGGCTTTCTCTGTGTCGTAGATAACCTCGAACTGCTCCTGCTCGACTCCCTGCTGTATCTCGCTGATGCGCTGTTCTGCAGGAATAGATTTGCGCCAGAGGGTCTGGAAAAGGTATTCGTGCTGTTCAACGATTGATTTTACGGTGCTGTGAATTACTTCCGGCACAGGGGCGGCCTCTCTCGGCACAACGGCAGTCGCAAGGTATTCGCCTTCGTTTACTGCAAAGTTTCCCTTGATGCCGTCAAGGTGACGCAGCTCGGCATACTTTTGCAGCTCCTGGCAGTATTCTATGTTGTCCTTCGTAACTTCTGTAATGTATTGGTACTTTACGCCCCTTGCGTGCATGGCAACCATTGCGTCTTTGAGTTCCTTGACGCCGATAGAGACGGAAGGAGCAAGCGAGTCAGCGCACACGTGGAGCATGTGCCGGCTATTGGAAGCGAGCCCGATTATGGCTTGAATGGTCGCCTGCTCCCCGTGAAGCACCACGGTCTGCTCGTTATCTGGCTGAAGCAAGGCGACACCTAGCAAGTCTTGCTCGAGTAATATAAAATCTCGAGGCTCTCAGCTCCGTTGCCATGTCAGCGGGGGCGCCAGCCAAAAATGCGGATATACAATTTACAGAATAACTACGAATAATGGCAAAATCCACACAAATCTATTGCTCAGTGCTGTTAGGATTGTCAGTTTATGGCAGGCTAATACAAAAGTTATTTATCTTTGGAACGCCTAGTAGAGATGCATGTACGCCAAGGTCTGCAATGTAGAAATTCTTCCCAGTTACATTCAGGAAGTAAGCGTCGGCGACCTGTTGACGATACAGGCTTTGATAACAAACCCTCTTGACTGGCAGCACTTTTATGAAAAGCTCTCCGTAATCGAAAAAGGGGAGAGGACCGATTTTACCGTCATTACCCCGGAGGGAGACAGGATTATCGGCTTTGGCAACGTTACCGAATTTGAGAGGTGGAGCGACAGGGGCAAGTACGGATTTAAAATCAAGATTGACATAACAAAGCAAAAGTCACTTACTGACAGGCGGATAAGGGGCCCCCACAAGCTAAAGGCAGAGGTCAGGGATGAGAAAATGCCGCAAAAGCCAAAAGTTATCCCCGAAATTGTATCGCCGGCCCAGAAGTCAATAAAGCCGCGGGTGTTTGACAAGGACATGTCTGCCAAGGACATGACGGCATTCAAGGAGCTGCTCGAGGGCTCGCTTGGACTGGACATCTCGTCCTCGGCGCCTGCCTCGACCTGAAAGTCCTGTCCAGTAAAAGGCAGAGGTGGCCCTAGCACACAACATACCAGATAAAGGAATACGTAGATTTTTCGCAAGTTTTTAGCCAAAATCATGGAAATATTTATCAGCGCGGGTCTAACTCTCAGCTCGGTAATCTTTGAATTCTGATAGACTATCAAAACCAGCGTTTTTCGCGCTCGCTGGGCTGTGGGTCATTATCGTGTATTACACAATTGTCCCATGGCTCTTGCACGTGACACTTACCAGCAACAGCCCGATCGACCTGTCCGGACTCACGTGGGTCTTTGTGTCGCTCTCGCTGACAGGAACCGCGATGTGGTTCTTCATGCAGGTCGCCTATTTGTTTGTGAAGAACCGCTCAATCCAAGAGCACGCGGCCATGATCAGGGACAAGCGCTATACCCAACTGCCGCTTGTCAGCATCATTATTCCTGCCCGAAACGAGGAGGCGGTTATCAAGAGAACAATCGCATCCTGCCTTGCGCAAACCTTCGGCAACCTTGAGGTGATTGTAGTATGCCACAATTGCAGCGACGGGACCTTCCAGCAAGCTCAGTCGCAGGACCCTCGCGTCTTTCCCTATGATTTCAGGACTGACGAGGCGGGCAAGGGCTTGGCGCTGAATTTCGGGGTGTCCAAAGCAAAGGGGGAATACATTCTGGTGCTAGACTCGGATGGAATCATGAACCCGGATTTTACCACAAACGCACTGCCGTACTTTGACAAAGGGTTTGCAGCCGTTCAGGGCAAAATAGTCGCAAGCAACCGCGAGTACAACCGGAACACAAAGCTGCTCGCGCTTGAGGGCGATCTCTACTCGACGCCGTTTATGACCGTGAGAAGTTTGATTGAAAAGCGCGCCCCCCTCGGAGGCACGGGGCTTGTGATAAGCAGGGATGCGCTGATGCGCGCGGGCGGATTCAAAAACGCCCTCATAGACGACTTTGAGCTTTCATTCAGGTTCTTTCGGTTCGGCGAACGGATAGCGTTTGCCCCACTCTGCATAGTGTATGACGAGAAGCCCCCAAAGCTGGACCTTATCATAAGGCAGCGCTCGCGGTGGGTAAAGGGGCACTTTGACCTGCTAAAGGAGAAGGTCCCGGAGTCAAGGGACTTGTTTGGCAACATCTACTGGCTCAACCCCATCTTCATGCTTGCAGGGCTTGCGTCTCTGGCCGTCATGTCGACCGCAATACTATCTTACATCTTTCTCGGCCAGATGCCTTTCAAGTTCTCATTCCTTCCAATAGTCGCCTGGATAGTGCTGACGCTTAGCAGCATGGCGCTCCAGATCTTTCTCTTGACCAAGGAGCTTGGAATCAGGGGGCTAAGGTATGCTGGCTACGTTGCACTGCTCGCAGTCTACTCCAACTACTGGTACGTTTCGCTTGTCAAGTCGTTCTTTGTAAAGTCGTGGGCGACGACCAAGACATCGCACGGTTTTGTCAGTGAAAAGGACCTTCAGAGCATCATTGTCGACAAAACCGGCTCGGAAAAGGAGGCAGCTTAAATGCAGTCGAGAAAGGAAACCAGCAGGCCCCATCGCGCGGGCAGCGGGCAAGAGCTCGAACAGTACGACATCATGACAATCGCCGGCACCCGCCCGGAAGTCATAAAGCTCTCCGAGTTTGTAAAACACTTTGGCGAAGAAAACCACTGCTACGTCTACACCGGCCAGCACTTTTCCTTGAACCTGAGCGACATATTCTTTTCAGAGCTCGGCTCGTCCTCGGACATCAACCTTGACTGCAGGTCGTCTGATGTGGATCAAATTGCTTCGCGCCTTGATAACCTGTTCCGCACGGCCAGGCCTTCGGTTGTAGTAGTATATGGAGACACAAACTCTACGCTTGCAGGCGCAATGGCGGCCAAGAAGAACAACATAACACTTGTCCACATAGAGGCGGGATTGCGCAGTTTCGATCTCCGGATGCCGGAAGAGCGGAACAGGCTGCAGGTAGACCGGCTCTCTGACCATCTTTTGTGCCCTACCAGTCTGTCGGCAGAGTTTCTAAAATTCGAAGGGATAAGGCGAAACGTCGAGGTGACGGGCAACCTAGTGGTTGATGTCAGCGAAAAGTTCTCACGCTGCAGAGGCAAAGGTTCGGCCATAAAGCTCCGGGACTTTATCCTGCTGACACTTCACCGGGCCGAAACGGTCGATGACAAAGATGTGCTGTCGCTTGTAATGAGCGAACTAGGCTCGATAGACGAGAACATTGTGTTTCCAATCCATCCGCGCACAAAAAAGAACCTGGACCATTTCGGGATTTCCGTGCCGCCAAACGTAAGCATGATAGTTCCCCAGGGCTACCTTGATTTTCTCGATCTCTTGACGAGTTGCAAGCTGGCACTGACTGACAGCGGAGGAGTGCAGGAGGAAGCATGTATTCTGGGCAAGCCCTGCATCACGCTACGGCACACGACCGAAAGGTGGGAGACAATTCTCATTGGAGCCAACAAGCTGTACCCACTGTTGCAAAACGGCCGCGGCCAGCTGAAGGACTATGTCTCGGAAATGAAAAGCAAAAGATTCGACCGGCATCCATACGGAGAGAATGTCACTGTAAGGACAGTCGAATCGGTCAAGAAAATCCTTGACGGCCAGAAAAGATCCTCTGCGCCCCGGCCATGAACTT
Source organism: Nitrososphaera sp. (assembly GCA_039938515.1). NCBI lineage: Archaea > Thermoproteati > Nitrososphaerota > Nitrososphaeria > Nitrososphaerales > Nitrososphaeraceae > Nitrososphaera > Nitrososphaera sp. The sequence goes on from JBDUUL010000017.1 coordinate 46,414, forward strand.
GTTTGCACAAAGGAACCTGACCAACGTGTCCTCAACCGCCACGACCGCCTCAGGGAAAAACGGTTCCACTGGAAATCAATATGCAGATAGACAAGCTCCTTGATACACTTTTAAGCCGCCGTCAAGTTCGCGGTGCAGTTGGACTCTGCGCTCCGGGTTTTTGCCGTCGACATCGACGGCACGCTCACCGAAAACGGCGGTGGCGCGATTCATCTGGGAGCGCTGTCCAAACTGCGCTATCTTGAGAGGCTCGGGCACAAGGTCGTCTATGTCACCGGCAGGTCTTCCATTGAAGCGTACGTCCTTGCGGTGTTTGGCGGAACCACAAAAGTCGCAGTAGGCGAGAACGGAGGCGCAATTACGGTCGCTCCGCAGGACCACAAGCTGCTTGCAAGCAAGGAAAAATGCGAGGCAGGCTACCAGCTTTTGAAAAAGTCGCTTGATGGCGTCCAGATAAAGCCCGTCTTTCCAAGAATGACCGAGGTGGTCTTGCTGCGGACCTTTGACCTGGCCGAGGCGCAGAGAATTCTTGACGAGAATCATCTGGACCTTTACATGTCTGACAGCAAGTATGCATTTCACATTAACGAAAAGGGCGTCGACAAGGGGTTCGGGCTAAAGAGCGCTTTGGAGCTTTTGGATGCAGAGCAGGAGCGGACCATCGCCATAGGCGACAGTGAAACGGATATCCCTATGTTCCGAGAGTGCGGCGTCAGCATTGCACTGGGACACTCCGAAAAACCTGTCAAGGACGCGGCCACTCATGTAGTGAGCGGCGGAGCCGGACACGGACTTGTAGAAGCCATCGACTATGTCGCGCTCAAATATCTCGGCGCAAGCACACTCAAACAGGAAAACGCGGCGCCGACATGACCTTTCGACTTGTCGTTTCGGAAATCCGCGATGCCGTGTCAGATTCTCTTGCGGAGCTGGGCTTTCCTGCAGTGCCTTTTGACGTCTCGGAGCCCCCACGGAAGGAATTTGGCGACATAACCTGCAACGTCGCCTTTTTGCTCGGCAAGCAGCTAAAGAATGCGCCCCCAAAAATTGCGGCGCAGATAATCGACAGGTTAAGGGCGCGGCAGAAGCCTGATTCTTTCGTAAAATCCATCGAGCCCCACCCTGCAGGCTACATCAATTTCCGCATAGAATTTGCCAAGCTGTCAGAGACAACGGTTTCAAAGGTTCTGGCAGAAGGCCTTGCCTACGGCAGGTACGACTCTGGAGACAAATCGCAGATTGTAATCGAGCACACGAGCGTCAACCCGAACAAGGCGCTCCATGTCGGCCACATGCGAAACGTCATCCTCGGCGATTCGCTCTACAGGATAATGAAAGCCGCCAACCATCCTGTCACGGTGCTAAATTACGTCGACGACTCGGGTCTTCAGGTCGCAGACATTGTCGTGGGGTTCAGGTTTGCAGGCTTTGCCACCCAGCCGCCCGACCCGTCGACCAAGTTCGACAAGTACTGCGGCGACGAGGTTTACGTAAAGGTAAACGAACTCTATACAAAAAATCCCGAGTTAGCAGAAAAACGCAAGGTGGTGCTCAGGGAAATCGAGGAGGGCAGGTCGGAGCTGGCGCAGTTTGCGGCGTCCGTCACCACAAAGGTCCTCCGGGACCAGCTGCAGACCTGCTGGCGAATGAAGGCACGCTACGACCTGCTCAACTTTGAATCGCAGATCGTGCACTCGCGCCTGTGGCAGCAGTCGTTTGAACTCATGAAAGAAAACGGGCTGGTCAGACTGGAAACCGAAGGCAAGAACGCGGGCTGCTGGGTAATTGAGGCCGAGGGAGAGGAGGACAAGGTCGTCGTCCGAAGCGACGGGACTGCCACCTACATAGCAAAGGACATACCCTACGCCGCATGGAAGATCGGGCTTGTCGCCGACCCATTTTCGTACAACGAATTTGCGCGGCAGTGGGATGGCTCGGTGCTTATGCAGACAACGCTTGCTGATGGCGTTGAGGATTATCCGCGCTTTTCCGGCGGCAATAAGGTGATAACGCTTATCGATTCAAGGCAGGCCCGGCTCCAGAGGATAATCTCCCAAGTACTCTCAAAGATGGGCGCACAGGGAAGGGAGTACCTTCACCTTGGGTATGAGGCCGTGACGCTCTCTGCCGACACGGCAAGGTCGCTTGGGATAGAGATAGGCGACAGGCAGTTCATGCACATGTCCGGCAGAAAGGGTGTCTATGTAAACGCCGACTTTGTACTTGACATGCTGCACGCAAAGGCCTACGAGGAAGTCAGGGCGAGAAACCCCGAGTTTTCAGACCGCCAGCTGCACGACATCGCGGAGCAGATTGCAGTCTCTGCTGTCAGGTACAACCTGACAAAGCAGGATTTGGACAAGATTATCACTTTTGACATTAAAGAGTCGCTGAGCCTTGAAGGTGACACCGGGCCCTACATGCAGTACGCTTACGCCCGCGCCCAGCGAATAATCGAAAAGTCTGGCGCCGAGGTCACGGTAAACAAGTCACTTTCACTTCTTGTCCTTGAGCGCGAGGCGGAGCTTGTCAAAGAGATTTCAAAACTTGACATGGTGGTGGAGGAGGCCGCCCGCTCGCTGAGCCCAAAATCAATCGCCCGGTATGCCTATTCTCTTGCGACTGCATTTAACCTCTTTTACGAGCACGTGCAGGTGCTCAGGGAGCCGGACAAAGAGCTCTTGATGGCGCGCCTGGCACTTGTCAAGGCATTTGGCATCGCGCTGAAAAATGCACTCGAGCTTCTTGGAGTTTCCGCACTTGAGCGGATGTAAGCCTTGCCATAGCCGGGGTATTGATTTTTATCACGCAAGCCGGGCAGAACACCACAAACGCATTTGAAAATCGAGGAAGGCTCGTATGTCTTGTTGTTTCACACTGCTCGAAAAAAGTGGCTTGCCAAGGTAACGCAGGACAAGAGGCTGCACACTCACCTTGGCATAATCGACATTTCTTCAACTATAGGGATGGAGTACGGCTCGGCAATCCAGACGACTGAGGGCAAGCGGATATTCCTCATAGAGCCGACGGTTCATGACTTTATCATGAAATCAGAGAGACGCACGCAGATCCTCTACCCGAAGGACCTTGGATACATTGCGGCTAGGGCAGGGCTCAAGAATGGATCGAAGGTTCTGGAGATTGGAACAGGCAGCGGTGCGGCCGCCACGTTTATGGCCAGCATCGTCAAGCCCCAGGGGCACATTTACACCTTTGACGTCAACCCCGACTTTATGGAGATGGCAAGGAGGAACATCGACAAGGCAGGCATGGCAGATTTCGTGACGCTTCACCTGCACGACCCCCACCTAGGAGTGCAAGTCCGCGAGGCGGATCTTGCGCTCGTCGACCTCGGCGACCCTTGGACGGTCCTCGATCAGGTCCATGTGGCGCTCAAGGGAAGTGGAGCGTTTGTAGCCATTTGCCCCACCATGAACCAGATAGAAAAGACCGCGACCGAGCTCAAGAAAAGCGGGTACACGGACGTTGAATGCATAGAACTGATGATACGAAACATCGAGGCAAGGGAGGGCATGACCCGGCCTTCGATGAGAATGATAGGCCACACGACGTATCTTGTATTTGCGAGGAAGGTAAATGAGAAGGATGGATGGCCCGTTGCCGGGCAGAGCGATGCCTCTGCTCAGACGGAGATGGAGCAGGAAGGCGAAGACGCCGGCGAACTGGATAGTCCCGAGAACTAGCCTGCCAGTACTTTGGCCAAAGCCGCCAGCTTTTACGAAATCAGTGCGTCATTTCCTTTTGGGCGCAGTGCTTTTTATCTGAAATACGACTTTTGTTCAGCGCGTTCGTGCTCAACGTGGCTCTCCGCTCTGCTTTCTGAGCGATAAGTCCTGTATCCAAGGGCAACAAGTCCCACTCCAAAGGCCGTAAACATCAGGGAGACCGGATATATCGAAGCGAATATGGGGTTTACGGCACCGGCCACAAGGAACAGAAATGAAAAAAACAGAAACGCCGCGCCTGCAACTGTCTCGCCGTTTAGCCTGCCCAAATCAGATTCGTTTCAAAGGCATGCCGGATTACTATATAGCCTGTAGGTCTACAGTGCCACGCGCTGCATTGCAATCCTAGCTGCGGGTCAGGTTGAACGCGATACGCGTTCCCTCCCTTACCGAGTGCCTGTCGGAAAAGCCAGCAGTAGTCTCTAGCACGTACATTGACTTTTGAGATGCGTCGTGGGTAGGGCACATAAGGTCGCTTCCAGTGCAGGGGGGCAGGCTGTGCTCGATATGGATAACCGTCTTGTTGGCGTCAAGCCAGATTATATCGATTGGAAACTTCATACCCTTCATCCAGAATGCATGGTCGCCCTCTTCGGGGAACGGGAAGAGCATCCCCTGGTTTTCAGCCATGGAGCTCCTGACATCAAGCCCAGTCTCCTTCTGCGATTCTGTCTCTGCTATCGCCGCAACTAGAGTAAAGTTGTTGACAGTCACGTTGGCCTTGGTGTAGTTTGCCGTGGGGTCTGCCGGCGCCGAGGCATTTCCGGCCGTCTTTGAAATCGCGCTGGCACCTATCGGAGGCAGGTGCCGCTCGCCGGGAACAAATGCGAAGATAGATGCAAAGACCACTGCTATCGTAGAGGCGGCTGCAACTGCAATGATCACAATGGTGGTAGAACGCAATTACTGGAGATGCCTTGGGCGCAATTGCTATTTTAGCGTTCAGACCTGCGCTGGAGGAGCCAGAGGAGGCGCCTTTGCCAGCTTCAGGTGGATTGCCTGGGATGCTGAGGCATGGGAGCCCGCCAGCTGCATGAGCCGCGGCTCGCAGCCGAGCCGCTTGAAATACGCCGAAAGCAAGAGTGCCCACGGCAGCATGTGCTTCCTGTCCTCACGCGGCTGAAGGCTCAGGGTGTTGTTTGTCTTGTCCTGCTTGAGCCATCCGGTGCAGGTCAGTTTTAGCGCGGAATCCACCGCAGAGATCATTTCAGCCGGATTTATCTCAGACAGCCTCAGCTCGTACTTGCGCTCCATAATGTCGGCAAGTTCGTCGGGCATCTCCTTGCCGGCTATCGCATATTCGAGCATCGTTGCCGACAGGCCGTTTTCCACTGCCCGTGCAAGCGCCACCGCCCTGGCAGCCGTCGCGGGCTGCGTGTCCAGCAAGAACCCAACCTCAGCCGCGGCATTCCAGGACTCTTCAAAGCCTCTAAGCTGGCCAAGCCCGTACGAATCCGTCGAGGAAAACAACGCGGCCTTGCCGTTGCTGCTGTCAACGGAAACCATCTGGACCGAATCAATCGCAATCAGGTTTGAGCTAAAGTTGCCGCCGCGAAGCTCGATGTTGTCCGGGAGCGAGAATATGTACTCGCTGCCTACGCACTGCGAGGAGAGCATGAACCTGACGTGCACGCCATTCGTAAGCGCCCGCACTAGCGCAGGCCTGCACTGGGAGACCAGCCTGATCCCCCAGTCGTCAAGGGCTGCCGAAACAGAATCCCTTGCAGCTGAAATCAGCTCCGCAATCTTGGCAAGCGCCGACTGGGCGTCGAGGATAAAGTACCTGCGCTCTTCGGAGCCCTTTGGCCTCTGGCCCTCGTCGTTTATCTTTTGAAGCTGCTCAACCAGCTGGCGCATGTTCTTTAGCCTGCGCTCGTGCAGTCCGACAATCTCACCAAAAGCCTCCTCGGGAGGTATGGCACTGCAAATGAGGGGCTTTTGCTTTGAAACCACAGCGAGCCTCTTTTTCTCGAGCTTTTTGAGAGTCTGGTAAATCTTGGTGCGCGGAAGGTTGGCATAGTATGCTATCTCGCTTGCGGCAAGCGAGCCCTTGCCTATCATGGTAAGGTATGCCCTGGCCTCGTATTTTGAGAGGCCAAACTCCTCAAGGCTTCCTGTCAGGTCTCCCGAGTCGTCTCGGCGAGATACCGTCCGGTCATCCCTTGCGGTGTTAATCGGCTTGTTAGTCAATCGTTCCCTTCCTCCTGGGACATTGTTAGCACTGGCGCGAGCATGATTTTACTACTACAGCCTATGACACGCGGAGGAGCAAAGGTAAAACGGTGTGTCAAATTGATTGCGTCAAAGTTTGAAAAAATATCAAGCTGTCACCGCGCCCCCCTGTTACCGCGGTTACCCGCATTCCAAGCACGCCGCGGATATTATCCTGCACTTTTGCAGGTCTGGCAGGAGGATTAAACGCAAATGACAACATCAAAGTGGGTCAAGTCAGACGATGTGCTTACCGGTGAAGATAATCTCAGTGGCAGAACGGATGGAAATGGGATAGATATTCCGGCCGCAGGCAAGGCCGGCGGGCCGCTCAAGCCGCGGCTCGATGCCGTCCAGCGCAAGATAGAGCTTCAGGTCCAGCGCCTCGACGAGCTTCACAAGGGAATGAAGGCCCGGGACGACGAATCAGTGAGGAGGCTCGTGTCGTCAATCAAGGAAAATAACGTCCAAAGTTCAGCCGTCCTTTCGACGGATCTGGCCAAAGGCCGGCAGGCAAGCAGGGTGATCGCTCTTTCGAAAATTTCACTTGAAAAGCTCGCGGCTCGGCTTGGGACTGTCTCCGACTTTGGCGATCTGGTCGTGGTAATCAGCCCTGCGATGTCAGTCGTCAAGAACCTCCGCTCGTCGCTAATTTCACACTTGCCTGAAATGGAGCAGGACTTTGGGGCAATCGCAGAACTTCTGAGCGGCATACTGGTCGACGCGGGACAGGTAGGCGGGTTTACAATCAATTTTGAAAGTGCAAACGAGGAGGGAGTCAGGCTCATAGACGAGGCTTCCCATATCGTAGACCAGCAAATGAAGGAGGAGTTTTCGGGCATACCTGACGTGCCGGGGCTCGGGCTGCCTTCTGTCTCCGGGCTTGCCTGACCTGAAAGCAGTTGGACCCAAGCTAGCCGGCCTAGTCCAACTACCCAACAACTTTTAGCCGCTCACCTTTTTGTCGCTTTATCCCGAAACTGCATTGTAAGTCAGAGACTAGATTTGCTTTTTGGTAGCCACGGCAATAGCAGTTCAGGCGTCAGAAGGAACGCCACCTTTAGCGAAAGGGCTAACACGGCCCTTGCAAACCTTCAGCGGAACAGCTATGCCATGAGCGTACTTCGGGGCCGGCTGGAGTCAAAGCTGAGCCACGCGGCCTCAAGCACCCGCGCAAGTCCGGACTCGCCCGAGCTGGCAAAGATGCTCGAGCTTGTGAAAAGCGGCGAGCTCTTGCTCAATGAAATGGCTGCAAAGGTAGAATCCGCGCGGGTCCTTGAGGAGTTTATGGTAATCCTTGACGCCGCCGCAGCGTCGGTCAGCGAAATCACCGTAGACATGGAAAAGATGGTGCCAACGGCTGAAAAGGCTCTGCAGGAAATGCACGACGCAATTATCAAGACCACTATAGGCGAGCCTCATTCTGCTGAGCAGGAGAAAGAGCGGCAGAACATAATGCAAGAGGCCGCGACGGCGGGTGCTTCTGATAGCCTCGAGCAGGTTGCCAGTCTGGAGAAACAAGGCCAAGCAGGCTTGGCTGAAACCCGCGATGACCCGACTCCGGACGCCGGAAGGGAAGAGGAGCCGCTGCCGGCATAGAAATGGTTCAACTAATTTTGCCCGTTACGCAAGTTAGGTTTACACCCGGGTAATTCAAACGTCAATCGGACTTGACGCATGGTCTCTGATTATGAGTCTCGCACCGCAGGAACTAGAAAATAGCGCTAGCAAGTATGCAGCCGAGGCAATCCGGCTGGATTCACAAGGTTCTCGAGGAAACGCAATACAGTCTTATCAGCGCGCAATCGACGCCTTGGTAAAACTCGTGCAGATTTACCCTGACTATAAACTCAACAAGGTCTACATGGAGCGAGCAAGCGCCTACAAGGAAAGAATCAAGGCGCTGCAGCTTTCGCACGGCATTGAGGACGAAAGGCCAACCATAAACTCCATCGACTCTGCGAGACACGAGCCCGCAAACGGCAACGGCAAGGTTGCAGGCTCCGCGGCAGGCCAGGCAAAATCAGGAGGCGTCGAAACCCTGAAGAACGACTTTGACGAGCTTGTCATGAAGGAGAAGCCCAAGGTTTCGTGGGACGAGGTAATCGGCCTTGAAGACGCCAAGCGTGCAATAAGAGAGTCTATCGTATACCCGATGAAGAGGGCGGACCTCTTTCCGCTGGGATGGCCGCGCGGAATTCTCCTTTACGGCCCGCCGGGATGCGGCAAGACACTGCTAGCAGCGGCGGCTGCGGCGGAAATTGACGGCTACTTTATCAACGTCGACGCCGCATCAATGATGAGCAAGTGGCTCGGCGAAGCAGAGAAGAACATTTCAAAGCTGTTTGGCATGGCGCGCAAACTAAACGAAAACGAGAGCGCGCCGGTGCTCTTGTTTATCGACGAGATTGATTCGCTTCTTGGGACAAGAAACAGCGAGGTCGGAGGCGAGGTGAGGGTAAAGAACCAGTTCCTTACCGAGATGGACGGAATAAACGGCAAGTCAAAGGAATCGCAGCTGTACGTGATCGGCGCGACCAACAAACCATGGAGCCTTGAAGCAGGCTTTCTGCGCCGGTTCCAGAAGCGCATCTATGTCACGCTTCCAGACAGCGCATCGCGAACCAACCTCTTCAACCAGTATACCCGACCTCTCAATATCGAAGGGGCCCTCAAGGTAGAGGAACTTGCAAAGATTAGCGAGAGCTACAGCGCAAGCGACATCAAGGACATCTGCCAGTCTGTGCAACTCCGAGTGGTAAACGAGCTTTTCGAGAGCGGCAAGGCGATGGAGAACGGTACCAACCCGCGGCCTATCACCATGATTGACTTTAAGGAAACGATGAAGGTGAGAAAGCCAAGCGTCGGCGTGGAAATGCTTCGGAGTTACATGCGCTGGAGTGACCAGTTCAAGGCCCTCTGAGCCCAAATTTCTTATCCCGACTCGCGAGGCCTGATTAGTGAAATCGCCCTGCCAGAAGCGGAATCTGATTCTGGCGATAGACGTTGGTTGGCAGGGCGGTTAGAGGTTACGGGTTGATGTGGTCGGTCGTTCTGGGCACCAGTCATAACACATGAGAGACTTTTAAGCCTCGTCGATCTTTGGTCTATCAGGCGATTCTAGGGCCGGTCAGAAATCTACTTGCCTGATTCTTCTTCGTTGCGATAGCGCTCTATTGCCTCGCTAATCTTCTTCTTGGCAGTCGCGCTTCCAGACCAGCCTGTCACCTTGACCCACTTGTCCTTTTCAAGTTCCTTGTAGTGTTCAAAAAAGTGCTTTATCCGGTCCTGGATGTGCTGCGGGACGTCGCCGATATCCTTGACGCCGGAAAAAGCTGGATCCACCTTTGAAACCGGAACTGCAACCACTTTGGCATCCTCTCCCTCCTCGTCTGCCGTAAGAAGAACGCCCACGGGATTTGCCCTAATAACTGCTGAAGGGACTACGGGATCCTCGCCAAGCACAAGGACGTCGACCGGATCTCCGTCCTTTTCCCTTGTCTGGGGAACAAAGCCATAGTTGCAAGGGTAAAACATTGCGGTGAATAGTTTGCGGTCAACGAAAAGTGCCCCTGTCGAGTCGTCTATCTCGTACTTTATGTTGCTGCCCTTTGGGATCTCTATTACCACATTAATCTCATCGGGCGGGTTCTTGCCTGGTTTGAGGGAGCGTACTAGCGAGGTCAAATATTACGGCATTTGCTCGCTGGTTAAAATATAAGCCTATTGGGCGTCTCGCCAGGGCAGCGCTATAGCCTGTCGTATGATCCGCACGCATTGCAAAACCTGACCCTGACCTCCTTTTCTTGGACTATCCGTATGTTGAAGATAATCTCGTCCGAGCCGCAGACCCTGCACGATTCGTGGCGCAGGTGGGTAACAGCGACGCTCAAGATTTGCCCCCGCAAATGTGGGCCGCCCCGCTCCCGAGCTGCGACGAATCCATCATTGGAGCTGAATATTCTAGAACATTTTATTAAACAATCTCCTGCTCTTCGCCACAAAACATCAAAAATCCATCACCCCAATGGTCGGCATTTCCAAGCCAAAAACATAAACGCAGGAAAAATCGTCTCAGCCGCGTTGATTAAATTCAGCCCCAAGTTTGATGCCAAGGCAATGGAGACCGAGGTAAGGTCGTACCTTGGCGGACTTGAACTGAGGGCACTTCTTGAAAACGAGCTTGCATCAAGCAAGCCGGTCGGGTTTATCGAGGGGCCGCCTACAATGAACGGCGAGCCCCACGCCGGTCACCTCCGCGGCCGGATTATCAAGGATCTCTGGTACAGATTCAGGACGCTGCAAAAGGCCCGGGTGGTATTCAGGGCCGGCTGGGATACCCAGGGCCTGCCCGTCGAGCTGGCTGCAGAGAAGGAGCTTGGATTGGCCGGCAGCAAGTCGGAGAATATTTCGAGGGTCGGGGAAGAAAAAATCGTCGAAACATGCAAGCGCCTTATCCAGGCAAATAACGAGAAGTGGGTCAGCATGGACAGGCTTCTTGGGATGTCATTTAACTACGAAAAGGCATACTGGACCTTTCGCGACAGCTACATCGAGCGAGAGTGGAAGTACCTGAAAAGCGCATGGGAAAACGGCGTGCTCAAGGAGTGGTTCAGGGTCGTGGCGTATTGCCCGTCATGCCAGACATCGCTCAGCAATGCCGAGGTAAACCAGGGCTACGAGACCGTCGAGGATCCGTCATTTTATTACAAGGTCAGGCTGTCAGACGAGGACGCATACCTCGTTGTCTGGACCACCATGCCATTTACCATAGTGACGGACGAGATGGTGGGAGTCAACCCGGAGGCGGAGTACAGCTACGTGAGGATTCCGGGTTTGGGGGAGACATGGATTGTAGGCTCTGACCGGCTGCAGGAACTGATGAAGGAGCTGCGAGTGGAAGACTATCAGGCCATAAGGACAATCAAGGGGGGCGAGCTGGACGGCAGGCACTACGTTCACCCGCTTTTGAACATGATCCCCGGCTTGGCCGAGCTCGCGGAAAAGGGGTCGGTGCACTTTGTTGTCGCGGAAGAGTTTGTGGATACGGCGACGGGAAGTGGTCTCGTGCACCTGTCGCCGGCGAACGGCGAAGAGGACTTTGAGATTGCGACAAAGAGGGGCGCCCCAATCTTTGTGCCGATAGACGACAGGGTCATGTTTACAGAAAAGGCCGGCGAGGCCTTCAAGAATATGTTCGTCCGCGACGCTGACCCCAAGGTGGTTCAGGCAATGAAGGAGGCTGGGGCATCTGTAAAGCTCGGAAAGATAAAACACCAGTACCCCACGTGCTGGAGGTCGCACCACAAAGTGGTATGGCTTGCAAGAAGGGAGTATTTCTACATCATTGACAATCTCGGCGAAAAGCCGCTGGAGGCTGCGCAGGATGTCGAGTACTTTTTTGAGCAGCCGAAAAACCGGTTTACGGAAATAATACGCGAACGTCACCCATGGTGCATCTCGCGCGAACGGGTCTGGGGCACGCCGCTTCCGGTATGGTCGTGCGGCAAGTGCGGCCACAAGAGCCCGCTTTTTTCGCGCCAGGAAATCGTCAAAAAGGCATCAGAACTTCCGGACGGGCCCGACTTTGAGCTCCACCGGCCGTGGATAGACAGGATAAAAATTCCCTGCGAAAAATGCGGTGCGCAGATGAGCCGCGAACCCTTTGTGCTTGACACATGGCACAACAGCGGGGCTGCGCCGTACTCTTCGCTCTCTGACCAAGAGTTTGCGGAACTGGTGCCTGCAGAGTTTCTCACCGAGGGCATCGACCAGACGAGGGGATGGGCGTACACGCTGCTGATGGAAAACGTAATCCTGAGAAATTCCGGCCAGGCGCCGTTTCGCTCGTTTCTCTTTCAGGGCCACGTGCTTGACGAAAAAGGCAACAAGATGAGCAAGAGCCTCGGAAACGTGCTGGACGCGCGGTCGCTTCTCATGGACAATCCCGTCGACCTTGTCCGGCTGTACTTTATGTGGAAATCCTCGCCGATAGAGTCGCTCAACTTCAGCCTCGATGAGATGAAGACACGCCCGTACCAGATCCTAAGCACGCTCCACAACCTCCACGTGTATCTTGAGCAGAACAGCGCCTTTGACGGTTTTGACCCCGCGCTTCATACCGTTCAATGGGCGCAAGAGAAAGACGCGCTGGGTGAAACGGAAAAGTGGCTGCTCTCAAAGCTTCAGGGACTTGTCGAGTCAGTCACAGTGTCCTTTGCCCGTTGCCGGTTTCACGAAGGCGCAAAGGCTATTGATGAATTCATTATCAACACGGTGAGCCAGACGTACGTCCCGCTCTCGCGAAATACAATCTGGGACGACAGCGCCGAGGGCCTCGACAGGCGCCTTGCCATCTATTCGGTAATGGCCCATGTCTTGAAAAAGATCGATATCGTGCTTCACCCACTCGCCCCTTTTACCAGCGAGTATCTTTACCTCGCAGCATCTTTCATCGGGTCGCAGGAAAAGGGCAAGAAGAAGAGCATACTGCTTGAAGACTGGCCCTTGGTGGAGCAGAAATACCAGAACCCCGAGCTGGAGCAGGCGTTTGAGACCCTGCGGGAGGCCGTATCGCTGGCAAACGCAGCCAGAAACCTTGCCGGACTCAAGAGGCGGTGGCCCGTAAGTGAAATCCTCATTTGCGGGACAGGCCTCGGGCTGCTTGAAAGACTAAGCGGAGTTTCCGAGGCTTTGAAGAACCAGCTAAATGCTGAGCAGTACAGTCTGGTGGAGATCCCGACGGCGTCGCAGCTTGAAAAGGTCGCCGGCCTACTGAACAGCAAACTGCCCGCGCAAGTCACGATATCGCTTATCCGGAAAAACGTGGCCCCAAGGGTGAAGGCGGACATTGGCAAGGTCTCAGAGGCCTTTGAGCACGCCGACAGGTCGGTTATCCTGCAGTCCCTTGCCTCTACAGGCACGTTCACGCTCGACTACGGGAACGGAGACCCGGCCTCCAAGTCAACTGAGCTTTCGGCGTCTGACCTTGACATAGCCTACAGGGCATCCGAGGGGTACGCTTCGTCAGAGCGCGGGGGACTGGTCGTGTTTGTCTCGACCAAAAGAGACCGTGAGCTGTCGGCAAAAGGGCTGCTCCGTGACCTCGCAAGGCAGATGCAGCAGCTGCGCAAGGAGCGCGGCTACAACCCCACTGAAGTTCTCGGAACAGCCTATGCCGCGGGGCTTTCAGACGACGAAATAGGCATGCTAAATCCTCTCAAAGACCAGCTAAAGTACCTCGTGCGCGTAAAGCAGGTAGTTCTGGGCGGTGATGCGGCCCAAAACGCCAGCTATAAGGAAATAGAGCTCGACGGAAAGGAATTTCGCATTTCAGTCGAGTAGTCATTTTTTACCAATTGGCGCGCAAAATTCCTGCCAAATTGTAATATGGTTCCATTTTCGCTTGACAAGACGGGGAGCATGAATCAAATCCTACACCTACTGTAAAGTAGGATTTGACATGCAAGTCAACAATTGTCGGCATACTGGTCTAAATACGCCTTTTCGCCTATGTCCGTGAAGAAACTTGTCAAACAAGCAGGTCACACTTGATAGCTGCGTGAGCAGCAGACTAAGAGACCGGCTTCGCAAGGCTTCGATAATTGCAAGCAGGACCGGCACGCCAGTCGTGCTTTACCGGAACACCATCGAGGAGGTGGACCACGCGGCGGAGGAAGAAATTGCAACAGTCAATGAGCAGTACGTCGTAGTCCAGGTGATTACCCACGGCGGATTCATCCCTCCAAATTTTCAGCAGCAGTTCGTCTTTACGCTTGACAAGTTTCCGGAGTGGATTATGAACCGCAGCAACGAGCTTGTAGCCCGGTGTCTGGAGACTCTGGACGAGCAGATAATCGATTAAATTTAAAATAGGCACTCAGGGTAGCCCTTCTGAAATGGTCAAGTTTGACGGCATCAAGGGACAGGAGCTACTCGACGTGGAGGAGCGCAAAGGCGAGCTGACCCTGATCTTCAAGGACAACCGCTATCTGTTTGTCAAAGTTCAGGACGGCAAGCTGGTATGCGACTCGGTCCCGGAGTAGGGATATCCTACTCAGGCACTGGGCTTTGGCTTGCCATTTAGGAATTTTTCATACATGGCTACAGCCATCTCTTGCGTCTCGGACTGAACAGAGCCCGGGCGCATTGACCTGAGTTTTGAAATCGCCTGCTCCGCGCCAATGCCCTCGGTCTTGACAAGGTATGCAGCAAGCACCACTCCGGTTCTTCCCTTTCCGGCAGCGCAGTGCACCATGACCGGCCTGCCCGCGCTAATCTCTGATTGGATGAAATTCACCGCGTCGTCAAGCTCGTCCAAGGTCGGCGCTCCAAAATCCTCAACGGCAAGGTGTTTGTAAGTTATGCCGTCGTTAAACCAGTCTTCGGGAAGCGGTACCTCCCTTACAGTAACAATTGCCTTCACGCCCTGACTGATAACCCAGTTGAACTCCTCGTGCGTAACAGGCAGCCCGCAGCCCGCGAGCTTTTCGTCAACCACCCAGCTGAAATTGGTGGGTCTGTCAGCCACCCTGCCATGAAACCATCTGTAAGCGTCTCCAATACGCGTCAAGTATTCTATTCTGATGTTTGGGTTATACTGTTAATTAATGATGCCTACGCGGATTTAGCAAAAGCCAGATATGCCACTCTGGCGCTATTAATGGTGTGCTTGATGCCAGGTGTCCGGAATGCGGCAAGCGCGCAAAGGTAAACGACGGGATGTCGGAAGTAAAGTGCGAATACTGCGGCTTTCAAGCAACGTACGACGAGTATATTGAAATAATGAAATCAAAGGCAGAGAGTATGGCGGATGACTTTCATCTAAGCTGGGACAAGCGGCCCTTCTAGTATTACCAGAAACTGCCCTTGTCCGAGCAGGTCAGCTCGGCGCCGCAATTCCTGCAGCGCAAATGGCATGTTTGAATCTCGGCCATCTCAAAGCCGCAACGGGGGCACTCTATTCTGCTCTTCTGTTCAGCCAATATGCGGAATATCGCGCAGGGTTGCTATTAACTGATTCTTGCGGCTGGAAATAGGAGACGCCACACGCAAAGGTTAATTAAACGTAAAAACCCGGCAGATTTTTGCTTGGCCCAATTCAAGCTGATCATATCCGATACCAAGGGAGGCAGCATAACGCAGGAACTCAAGGACAGAGCGGCGCAGCCTCTTATCGGCTCTCGAATTGGGGGAATAGTTGACGCCTCGATTATTGGCGTTGCCGGGGGCAAGCTCAAGGTCACCGGCGGTAGCGACAAATCCGGGACACCCATGCGTGCAGATGTCCACGGCGGCGTCAAAAAATACGTCCTTCTCTCAAATGGAGTTGGAAACAGGGCAACCGGTCGGGTGAGAAAACTCGTTCGGGGCAACATGGTGACTGAGGAAATTTACCAGCTCAACTGCCTGCTCGTCGAGGGCAAACTTCCAGAGAAGCCGGCCGCAGAAGCTGCTCCGGCTGCAGAAGAGGCACCAAAGGCCAAAAAGTAATTTTCCAGATCCGAAGAAATAGCGGATGAATCTCTCGGTTTTTTGAATCGCGATGATTCTCTCGTTCCTTAGATTCATATGCTTGTAAAATAGTCGATGATTTTATCGCGATGCATTGGAAGGAGACGCTGCCGGAATGGTACATCAAAGAATACGGGTTTCAGCCATGCATTAACATCGGAACCTCCGGCCATGTCGACCACGGCAAGACAACGCTCGTAGAGGCCATAACCGGGGTCTGGACGAGCGCACATAGCGAGGAATTGCGCCGAGGCATCACAATCAAGGTTGGTTATGCCGATGCTGCATTTTACAAGTGCCCGCAATGCCCCGCGCCGCTCTGCTATAGCACGCAACCCACTTGCGCCAACTGTGGCGGCAAGAGCGATCTCTTGCGCGTAGTTAGTTTTGTCGATTCCCCAGGACACGAGTCGCTTATGGCAAACATGCTGTCCGGCGCCGCCCTTATGGACGGAGCAATTCTTGTGATGGCTGCGAATGAAAAGGTCCCGCAGCCGCAGACGCGAGAGCACTTGCTGGCTCTTTCGGTGCTTGGGATAAAACAGATAGTCCTGGTTCAGAACAAGGTCGACCTGACAGAATATTCAGAAGCGATTGACAACTATAATCAGATCAAAGACTTTGTCAAAGGTAGCGTTGCAGAGAACGCGCCCGTAATCCCGATTTCTGCCCAGCACAAGCTAAACATAGACTCGCTTATCGAGGCGATAGAAACCAGTATCAAAACACCCGCGCGGGCGAAAAACGCGCAGCCAATAATGCACGTATTGCGATCGTTTGACATCAACAAGCCTGGCACGGCTGTAAAGCAGATAAAGGGCGGCATTATCGGCGGGGCCCTTGTGCAGGGAGAGTTCAAGTTAGGCGACGAGATAGAAATCCGGCCCGGGCTCCATGACGAGAAGAAGGGCAGGTTCGAGCCGGTCACGTCGCATATTGCGACGCTTGGCACAGGCGCAGGCCTTGTCGAGTCAGTAAAGCCTGGCGGCCTCGTTGCGATCGGCACAAAATTGGATCCAGCACTGACAAAGAGCGATTCGCTTATTGGCTCTGTTGTAGGCAAGCCTGGAACACTCCCGAAAGACGTCGACGATGTCACGGTAGAGATTCATCTTTTTGATACCGCGGTAGGCACACAAGAACTTGTGAGGGTCGAGCCAGTAAAGGCAAAAGAGCCGCTGCGGCTCAACATAGGGACAGCGGCTGCAGCCGGCCTTGTTACAAACGTCCGCGACGGCAAGATGGAAGTCAAGCTCAAAAAGCCTGTCTCGCTCATGCCGGAAAGCAGGGTCGCAATCAGCAGGAGAATTGCGGACCGCTGGCGTCTTATCGGGTCGGGAATCGCGGTCTAGTTTACATGGCGCCTCGACGATGATTTAATGCGGGTACTCTGCGACACTAGCTTTTTGATGGTCCTTGCAGCCAAGCCGCTAAAGCAGGTCACCAGGGTCGAGTCGCAGCTTGGCAGAATTGACATCATTGTTCCGGACATTGTCGTAGAAGAGCTGGACCGGCTCCACAAAAAGGCGGGCCCAAAGCGGTCAATGATTGCCAAGACCGCGGCGGAACTCTGCAGGGCAAGGTTCCAGATCGTTTCGCTGCCAAAGGCTGCACACGTCGACGACTCGATCATCGACTACGCCGTTTCAAATAACTGCGCCGTCGCGACGATTGATACGAACCTTCGAAGGCGTCTTATATCAAACCGTGTACTCGTGCTGACTCTGAGCAGCGACCGCCTGCTGATAGCAAACCCTCAGCAAGATGATCATCTTTAAATTTTCAGCAGACAGGTACAGTTGAGGCAGGTTTAGATGTACAAACACGGCGGAATATCATTTCAATGGACTGGCCATGATGGCTTCAAGATAATCGCAGAAGGCAAGACTGTGTATATCGACCCGTACCGGCTTGGTTCTAGACATCACAAGAAAAGCGACGCGGACCTCATACTTGTTTCCCACAATCACTTTGATCACCTGAGCGTCGAGGACCTGAAGCACGTGGTAAAGCACGACAATTCCACTGTAATTGTCAGCGCGAAAGAAGGCGTCGAGCAGCTTCAAAAGGCCAACCTTGGTGCGGAGGTTAAAGGAGTGGCCCCCGGCGACCGGCTGGAGGTGAAGGGAGTGAAGATAGAGGCAGTGCCGGCATACAACACCAACAAGAACTTTCACCCAAAGGCGGATCGTAAAGTGGGATATGTTCTGACGCTAGACGGGCTGCGGATCTATCACACCGGCGACACCGACGAGATACCTGAAATGAGTTCGGTAAAACCGGACATTGCTCTTGTTCCTGTCTCCGGCACTTATGTCATGACCGCGGAAGAAGCTGCGCGAGCAGTGAATGAAAAGATCAAGCCGGCAAAGCTGGCCATACCGATGCACTACGGAGCAATTGTTGGATCGAAAGACGATGCAGCCAAATTCAAAGATCTTGTCGAGGTGTGTTCGGTTCAGGTCCTGGACCAAGAGTGAAAGCGCGCAAGGAAAAAAATCCAGCCGGAAAATTAAACTCTTAAATACAATCGACATTTATTGTAAAAGGAAGATGGCTGCAAAAAAGAAAGCAAAATCTGCAAAGAAGGGAGCCAGTACAAAGGCAAAGAAGAAGTCCGCTTCTGCCTAAACAGGCCGGGCGCGTAACTTCAGTCAAAGCCAAGACTCCCTCCTTTGTTTCCTATTTTCCCGACCTGACCACTTCTCAGAAACTGATTGCCTGCCATTGATTTGCATTATCGGTCTATAGTAAATCGTGCCAGTACCTTAAAAAAGGGCAATTTACCCATCGTTTTTGCAATGCTGCAAGGCGGCACTACCCTGTTCCGTGCAGGGAAATTTGATTTCCAGACGCGTCACCTTTTGGTTATCGGACTTTTGGCGCTTTCTTTTACTACCGCGTTTATCATGAGGTCATATCCGGCAAAATACGGCTTTTATCTAAACGAGTTTGACCCGTACTTTGACTACCGCGCCACGCAATACATAATTGATCACGGCGTCGGCGCATACCTGACATGGCATGACGACATGTCCTGGTATCCTGAAGGCAGGGATGTGGCGGCGACATCCCAGTCGGCACTGCACATCACTACCGCTTACCTCTACAAGGCGTTTGGCGGCGGCAGCTCTCTGCTTGACTTTGTAATTATCTTCCCGGTCGTAGTAGGATCGCTTACCGTCATTGTGGTTTTCGCCCTCGTAAGGGTACTTGGCGGCACAACCGCGGGGCTGTTTTCTGCGCTCCTGTTCTCCTTCAGCCCTGCAATCATCCAGAGAGGAAACCTGGGATGGTTTAAATCCGAGCCGCTAGGCCTGTTCTTTGGACTCCTTGCGGTCTACCTGTTTATTTCCGCAATGAAGCACAAGGAAGCAAAGTACGCTATCGCCAAGGCTGTCGGCGGAGGACTGCTCCTCGGCCTTGCCAACGGCGCATGGGGAGGGATACAGTACTTCAGCATCCCCTTGGCTATCTTCTTCCTTGCGCTCCCGTTCTTTAGAAAAGACCTGAAAATCCCAATGATGGTCGCAATAGCATTCACCATCTTTGCGCTGCTGTCCGCGGCGGCTTTCCCGAGGCCCGGCATGTCCTATGTCAAAGGCCTTCCAGGCCTTGCCCTGATCGGAGGAACAATATTCCTGGTAGCCGCCTACTTTGTCCGCAGGTTCAGCAAGCCGGAGCACAACCTGAGGAACAGCTTCATTGTGCTTGGCGTGTTTATCATAGCAAGCGGCCTGCTTCTGGGAGTCGGCGCGTACGTTTCTCCTTCGCTCAGATACCTCAAGGCGGTCAACCCGTTCAACCAGGTAAACGATCAGCTAGTGGCTTCCGTGGCAGAACACTTTACCCCGACCGTAGCCGACTACTTTACAGACTACTCTATCCTCATAATGTTTGCCGGTCTCGGCGTATGGATGGCGTTTCGGCGACGCGACGACGTCAGCATATTTGCGCTCGTCCTAGGCATCACGGGAGTATATGTAAGCGCGACCTTTGCCAGACTGCTGGTATTCGCATCGATTGGAATCATTGTGCTTGCGGGGATGGGGCTGTACGAGGTTACCCGCAGCATCCTGGAGTATCGCGAGGCAACAGCCAGCGCGGCGCCGGGCAAGATAAAGAAGAAGGTCGACCAAGCTCCAAGCGCATACGGATCAGGCTTGGTGACAAAGGCGGCGTATGTCATCGTCATAATTCTCATGCTCACCATCCCTATGTTCTTCCCAGCAAACTCCAATTGGGTAAGCGCAGCCGACGTGCCTGCTGCTATTGCAAACGGCGGAACTGGCTACCGGCTCCAGACAAACGACTGGCCAGACGCAATGAACTGGCTTGCTACAAACACCGACAAGAATGCGGTCGTAGCCTCATGGTGGGACTATGGGTACTGGATAACGACGCTTGGTCACAAAAAGACGCTCGCAGATAACGCTACAATCAACTCAACCAGGATTGCACAGATCGCTCGAATGCTAGGCTCTGACGAGCAGACAGGGGTCAAACTGGCGCAGGACATGCACACCGACTATATTCTGATATACGGCGTTGCGAGGCTCCAGTTCTTTGGCAAGGCAAACCAGACTTCTGCTAACGGAACCCATAGCCAGGTCGACGTCCCGGTGTATTCGCTCGGGCAGGGCGGAGACGAGTCCAAGAAACAGTGGTTCTTTAGAATCGGTGGCCTTGACGAGAGCAAGTACATCGAGCAAGACGGTTTCACGCCGACGCCTGCATTTTGGAACAACACGCTTTTGGGCAAGATGCTGCCTTGGGATCCGTTATATTATGCGCAGGTTGGAGCTAACGGACAGATTTCCAACCTGAGTCCTCATTATTCGGCGGGTTACCAGGGTCTGTACGGCAAGCACGTAAAGTATCCTGCCGGCGGCAAGAACCAGCCCCTGGAACTCGTGTATTCTTCGCCCAGCTTCAACAATGACAAGAACGGTCTAGTATTCGGCGTATTCGTGTACAAGGTCAATCACAACTATGTTCCACACCCGCCTGTGGCACAGCAGTCAAATGGCAAAAGTACAACCGGCTCCACCAACTCTACAAGCAGTGGCAATAACAGCAACCTGATGACACCGTCGAACAAGGTTGCTGTGATAAACACCACCCAGGGCGTAATCAAGATAGAATTCTTCCCCAACGCAGCGCCTAACCACGTTAACAACTTCATGAAGCTCGCAAACAGCAGCTTCTATGACGGCACCATATTCCACAGAATAGTCCCCGGCTTTGTTATACAGGGCGGAGACCCCTACACCAAGCCAGACGGCAAGCCACGCGAGCTGTGGGGCACAGGCGGCGCAAACTCGACAGTTAACGCCGAGTTTAACTCAATCAGCCACACCAGAGGCATAGTGTCGATGGCCCGCTCTGCGGATCCAAACAGCGCCAGCTCGCAGTTCTTTATCGTGCTAAAGGACTCGACTTTCCTGGACGGCAAGTACACGGTGTTTGGCAAGGTAATTCAGGGAATGGACGTCGTTGACAAGATAGCGGCACTTCAAACAATGAACGATGCTGCCCACCAGGACCAGCCCGTCGATCCCAACGCTGCGCGTATACTGTCAGTCAAAATCGAGCCCAGCTCCTAGCCGCCGCTTTTTTTTGCGGCACAAAGTCCCGTATTGTCAACTAGCCGAGAGCTTCGACTAGCATCCTGTGCACCGCATTCGAATTGCTTGCACAGATGTCCATTTTTTCAAACACCGGATAAGCAGGCTTTATTCCATTAAGGCCGGACCAAATCCCTCCGGCCTCTTCAACAATCAGGCCAGCAGCCGCAATATCCCACATTGAAAGGTCATTGTTAATAGTCCCGTCAAGGCGGCCGGCTGCCACGTACGAGACTTCAAGGCACAGGCTGCCGAGTTTGTGGAAACGCTTTATCTTTTTCAGGACGTTCCTGTTCACCCTTTCATAAATTTCCTGCGGAAACCTGATGTGGTTCACGTTAAGGCAGAGCTCCTGCATCTCCGTCTGCTTTGAAGTGGCTATCCTCCTGCCATTAAGAAAAGCACCGCTACCGCGAATTGCTGTGAACTCCTCGCCATGGTTGGGGTCAACTATGGCTCCCGCGACGGCGTCCGGCCCTCTGCATAGCGCCACTGAAGTGCAGTAAAACGGAATCCCGTGCACATAACTTGCAGTACCGTCAAGCGGGTCTACAACAAAATACAGGCTGCTTCCAGCTGATTTTGCCGCCGCCCTGTTTAGCTGCGGATCGAGCTCTTCCGCAACGACCGGAATATCCGGAAATTGCCTGCCTAGGTACGAGACGATAATCTCCTGCGACTCCCTGTCTATCCTGGTGACAGGCGAATTGTCAGTCTTCTTGGTCACTTCAAGCGCGGTGCCAGAGTTTTCCTTTAGAAATTGAGCGGCCTGCCGCCCCGCGGCAAGCAAGTGTTTCAGTATGTCAGACTCGTCCACCCGGCAGTCTCGCGCCGGAGATAGGGAAAAGGATAAAATTCTTTTGCAAGCTCTGTCGGACACTCAGTTCTTGCCGGCTGCAAGCGCAGCATAAATGAAGGGCAAAAGAGTGCTCGCCTCGCCATGTATTGTAGTCTGCATCGCCTTTTGGGTGACCTTGCCCCATGAAATAGCCTCTGCCACCAGTGCGCCGCTCAGGCTTCCGTCCCATTCCGGCGCGGTCGTGATGTAAACCGCGTAGTCCAGGCCTCCGCGGAACTGATTCCACCACAGGGTGTGATGCTTGGAAATGCCTCCTCCGACCATAAAAGCCCCTGATTTTTTCGCGTCGAACACAAGGTCGGACAGCCTGGACTGATCCTTGAGAATGTCGATTCTAAAGTCCTTGTGGCGCTGATAAAAGAACCATATCTGGCTTCCCACCGCCCCGTCAACAATCCCCGGGACGACGACCGGGATCTGGTTCTTGTGAGCCCAGTAGAGAAAAGACGATTCGTCCAGCTTGCTTCCGATATAGTCGACAACCTCGTATGATGCCACGTCGCGCTTGCCCTGAGCGTACATCTCCTCCAGACATTGCTGTACCTTGGACTCTATCAGCGGGCCGTAGCTTGAGAATGGCACGAGGACATTGCCAAGCCTGTGTATGTCGCGCTCAAGAAGCATCCTGTCGTCCATCCTAAAGTCGCCAGAATAATACTTGTCAAAAGTCCTTGCAACGTCGTGATCAAGCGCACCGCACGTGGTTATCACGCAGTCGAACATTTTGCGCTTGAGCATGTCTCGGACAATTCCCCTGCACCCCGTCGACATTAGAGCGCCGACAAATGAGAGGAACTTGGTGCAGCCCTGCTCTCCCTGCATCCGCCTCAGAATGTCTACTCCGTCTGCCAGATTGCGCGACTCAAAGCCACCGGAGCCGGCCATCTGCGAAATAAGCGACTCGACATCTTGACTCGGGCTTATTTCATAGTCCCTGACCTGGCTGCGGAGCAAATCCGCGCTCTTGGAGTTCTTCTTGCCAGTGCTAGAGCCCTTGCCTTTGTGCTTGGACCGTGCCATCCAGCCATCATTAAGTCTGTGGTGTAAAATATCTATGCTCTAGCAGATGACAATTAGCTGGGACTGGCCAGGGCTGATGAAAAGTCGTCCGCATTAATTGCGGCGTCAAGGTTGACGCGGAGCGTACAAGTCGCTACAAACGGCTTGCCGCCTGTCGAGTGTATCATTACACCGTTGCCGCTAAACACCGTCGAGCCTGAATCGCCATTGCTAGAGCCTGCTGAATTGATTACGCTTACCGCATAAGTCTTGCCGTCTACCTTGATAGTCATTG
>JBDUUL010000018.1 GCA_039938515.1 Nitrososphaera sp.
AATGGCTGGATACTCCCGGCCACGCGTCGTCGGAGAAAAAGCCGTTTATGAAGAGGGAGAAGGACTGCATATTCTGCCTGGCATGCGAGAACGTCTGCCCGCCTCAGGCAATCAAGATATTCAAGAAAGGATAGTTGCGCTTGTCGCAGGCCTAGGACTCGTCTGAGAGATGGCTCAGCAGTTCAAAGTTGCTGCCACCGGAGGCACCTTTGACGAGATTCATGCAGGCCACATTGCTCTTCTTTCAAAGGCCTTTGAAGTAGCAGACCACGTAATCATCGGAGTGTCAAGCGACAAGTTTGCAGCCAAGCGCGGCAAAAAGCTCAACCACGATTACGATACCAGAGTTTCAAACCTAAAGAGGCTGATAGCGCAGAAATTTGGTACCCCGGACTATACAATCGCAAGGCTGGAGGGCGAATTTGGGCCGGCCGTCACCACCGGGCACGTCGACGTCCTTGTCGCAAGCTCCGAAACCGCGGTTAGAGGCGAGGAGCTCAACGCGACAAGAAAAACCAGGGGCCTAAAGCCCGTCGCTGTCATATCAGTAGATCTTGTACTGGCGGAGGACGGCAACCCCATATCGTCGACGAGAATCCGGCGGGGCGAGATAGACGCACAGGGGAAAATCCTGAAATATTCAGAACGGCCATCGTGAAAAACAAAAAAAGAGGGGGCCGCGTGCGCGGCTGTGGCTTTAACCTAGGACAGGCTGGCCCTTGTAAGTCAGCGAGTGCAGTGTCGCGTTGTCAACCTGCACGACGCCACTTGGCAGAGGCACGTATGACAGCGTCTGAGAGATCTGCTGGCCGTTGGTGATTATCCACTGGATAAAGTTCGCCACCGCCTTTGCCTTGTCTATGCTGTTGATGTTCGTGCTCATGTCCTTGTAGACAAGAAGATAGGTGAAAGTTGCGATTGGATACGAATCGCTTCCCGTCGCGTTGAGTAGCGAGACGTGGGCCCATGACTCATTGCCTGCAGGAAGTTGCGTTGCGGCTGCCGTGACTGCGGCCAGTGTTGAATTTAGGGTAGGCTCGACAAAGTTACCGGCTGCATTTTTGATAAAGCCGTAGTTGAGATGTGAGGTCAGCGCATAAGCCAGCTCGACATATCCGATGGCATAGGGTGTTGAAGAGACCGTGTTGGCGACGCCGGGATTACCGTTCTCACCCAGGCCTGTCGGCCATGAGACGGAAGTTCCGTGGCCTACAGTCGTGTTCCAGTCAGTGCTTGCTTTCGAGAGGTAACTTGTCCAGACAAATGTTGTTCCAGAGCCGTCAGACCTGTGGACGACTACTATCGGCTGGTTTGGCAGGTTGGCAGTCGGGTTGAGTGCCTTGATTTCCGGGTCGTTCCAGTTCTTCACCTTGCCCTGGAAAATGTCGGCAAGTACAGCACCTGTGAAGTTAAGTCCCTTGTGTGCAAACTCGGGCAAGTTGTATGCTGCAACTACTGAACCTATCGTTTCTGGAATGTGCACCACTGGTGCCGAAAAGTTCGATGTCTGTGAAGCGCTCAACGGTGCATCTGATGCACCGAAATCAATTGTCTTTGCCATCAGTTGCTTGATGCCAGCACCGCTTCCAATCGGCTGGTAGTTGATGTTGACCGAAGGATTGCTCTTGGTATAGTTCAACCTCCATTCGTTGATAATCGGGGCAGGAAACGTTGCACCTGCGCCGTTGATGGTAACGGAGGAACCGCTCTGTTGTCCTAGTTGTGAAGGCGCCAGAACTTGGGCATTCGCCGCTGACATGCTTGTCATTGCAAAGGCCGCTGCAGCCAGAAAAAAGACTGCTGCAAATCCGGATGCCTTTTTGGTAGAGAGTTTCGACATGCCCGCATAGGTCAAACATCCGATAAAGCGGTTCAATACATGATCTCTACGATCTATCTATTTTCGGTCACATGTGTTGACAACCTTGACTTTTGCAAAAAGCCAATGAAGGCTGCATGACAACCTGCACAGCACAAGCAAGCGAGCAGTCTAGGCGAACAGGTCAGCTAACCTGCATCGCTCGCATTAGGTTCAGGACACAGAAACGTCCTGTACATATCAGACATCAGGCAGTGATAATTGACAAGTGACTTGTCGTCGCTTGTTTTGAGCATCGTAGCCATTTCCGCATGATAGACGACATTTGCCTTCATGGTACTCTGAAATGCGTCTTTTAGCTTTCCGGGGATAGCCTCATTATGGCCGTCGGCATATTTGGCGACGATTTCATTCATCCAGTTCTCAAGAGTCTGCATAAACTCGTCTCTGCCATCGCGTCTAATCAAGCTGGCGTATCACATCTATTAGCTGATTTACGTGGAACGGCTTGGTCAAAAAGCCGTCAATGCGTGTGGAAGGCAGTACTTTGTCAAACTCGTCACTATTTATTTCGAATGCAGAGGTCAGGATAACACTTAGGTCTTCTCGTATCTCCTTTACTATTCTTGCAAGCTCAAAGCCTGTCATATTCTCCATCCTAGAGTCCGAGACAACCAGATCTGCAATCTTGGGATTTTTCCACAGATCCTGCAATGCCTTATTGGGGTCTGTAAAGACAAGGACATTAAATCCCTGATTCTCCAGCTCTTTTTCAAGGGTCGCTAATGCGTCGCCGTCGTGGGCAACAATCATTATAGAAAGTGTCTTATCGGTACCGTAATCGGGCGTTGGACTTCAACGGTCCCACCATTTTGATGATATACAGTCTATCTTGCCTCGCACTTTATTACGTGTTCTAGTATATAGATTAGACCCGCTATTTTTCTCAAATTACAAGATTGGCTACCAGACTGCTTCTTTGACGAGTCGGTAAAATGCTTTAATCATCGTTTATGCATAGTGCAATAAACATTGATTATCAATCTTTTATTTTCTAGCTGAAATTGGGCCTCGTGATAGCAGACGACCCCCTTGACCTGGCGTCAGGCAGAATCGGACAAGGCGTAAAGAACCTCAAAGAGGGCCTAGACCCCGAGGTTCTTGCTTACTGGTTTAGGCGAATAGAGGACAGGTCAATAGAACTTGTTCCGGACCACCTCAAGGATAAGGTTCACTTTGAGCAGGACAGGATACTTTGGATGAAGTTCAAAATGAATGTGTCAAAGCGCGCGGTTCCCTATGTCATGCAGGTAATCGAGGACTATATTCCAATGATGCCGTATTCGACCGGCCTGTACTTTCGAAAAATTCAGGAAATACTCACAGATGAACTGAACAAAGACCTGCGTTAGCCGGATATGCCGTCGGCAGACGCCGGCCGGGCGACAAGCTCGATCAAGGCCCTCCGGCCAAAACAGCTGCTGGACGAGACAGCATATTTACCGCCGGCAACGGCCTGGATGAGCTTTTGCAACTTTACCGCGTCCTCCTCGCTCGCCAGGACCACCGAGTGCGATGAGCCGTCCCGTAGTTTGAGAATAATCTCACTTCCCAATAGCGTGCTCAACCCCGCGATAAATGTCGAGCCGTCTTTTTGGACCGCTGTCATGCCTGCTAGTTTTTCCGCCTCGTAGTCGTCCTCGCACTCGATTGAAAATATCATCGGAACCATTCAGGCCTCAAACGGTTTGTCGTCGAACATGAATTTCGTCACCAGGTCTTTGGCGCGCTCGCGCCTCTTTTTGAAGGCCGCGATAAAAGGTTTGGCACCCTTGGAAAGATCCGATTTGCACTCGCCACACAGGAGGCCCCCGCTCTTGCATTTGAGCATCCGCTCGTCCGACTGCCTTTCGTTGTCAAAGAAATATCGCAGGTACCAAAAGACGGGGCAACCGAGCGCATTTGCGCCCAGCTCCCTCTGGAGCGCCACAGTAGGCTGGCCACCAGTAAGCGCAGTGGATACCTTTTTGTCAATGACCTCCGGATCGTCGGTCGTAAATACGGCAGTTTCCGGTTTTGAAGACGACATCTTGCCACCGATGCCGAGAGCAGGCAGGAACTTGCTGTGGATTTGCGCGGGCTTGTAGTACCCCAGCCGGTCCGCGACATCGCGGGTCATGCGCCAGTACGGATCCTGGTCGATTGCGGCGGGAATCAAGACTGGCACCTTTTTGCTTTCAAGTACTGATGGAAGAAAGCATGGCGCAGCCTGGACCGGCGGGAAGCCTATCATCCCAATGTTTGTAGAGTTTGTAAATCCAAACACGGACTTGGCAGTGGAAAAAGTGATTTTCTTGGCAATTTCCGTTGCGAGGGGGTAGAGGCTTGCGATATGCTTTGTGTCAATTATTATTTTGGTCTTCTCATGGTCAAAACCGGTCGCAATTACGTCCAAGATATTTTCATATGTATACCGCCTTATCTCCTCGCGAGTCCTGTCGGCTCCGTAAAGATACTTTTCATCGTCCGTGAACTGAAACAGGAGTTTTGAGCCGAACTTGTCCTGTAGATACTTTGTGAAAATCCAAGGCAGAATGTGACCCATGTGCACGGGCCCGGAAGGCCCTCTGCCGGTATAGAGGTAGAAATCCTCGCCCTTCTCGGACCTGTCCAGTATCCAGTCAAAATCACGGTGTGAAAAAAAATAAGACATCTTGAGCATCGGATGAATTTCACCGGTCATGTGTCGAACCTTGGCGAGAATTTCGGAAGTAATTGGCTGTGTGCCGAATTTTTCCACCAGGCGCGTGTAATCGACCTGTCCCTCGACCTCCCAGGGAGTGACGACGAAATCACCTGGCTCGCCGCCGGCTCGCTCGCCGTTTTCATCTTTTTCCAATGGTTTCTCAGCTTTCTGTTAAACGTTTAAAAAGTATTCTTTTGCAAGCAAGTTTTATGAGTGATTTTTCAAATGATCATACTTCCAAATCTCTGTCCATTTCCGATCTTCATCCGATTGAAAAAGACATCCTCCGCCATCTTGCCTCCGCTGAAATGGCCTCTGCAGAATCACTCGCTGCCAGTACCGGCAGAGTCATAGACCAGATTAGACGCGGCATAGAATGGCTGCGGCTCAAAAATCTTGTCTCTGTCTCTGAGGTAGTACAATCGGAACTCGTCTTGGGAGAACTGGGCGCCATAGCCTCTGAAAAGGGGCTGCCTGAGCGCAGGCTGGTATACGCCGTAAAAGCAGGGGCGAGAACAATCGGCGAAGCAATAGCTAGAGGGTTTCTTGAAAAGGAAGAAGCCAATGCTGCCGTGGCAGCTGCCAAGCGCTCCGGCTGGGTCAAGTTCGATCAGGGCACGCTCGTCTGTGTGGACACTGCCGTGGCAGAATTGTCGGCCGAGGAGCGCGCGATTGAAACCCTGAGAAATCGCTCGCCCCTGAATGAAGCGCAGCTGTCAGAGCAAGAAAAGAAAGGCGTAGACCTGCTTAGAGTCAGACCCAAATACATCGTCCTGGTTGAAAGAAAGAATGCGCAAATAACTCTCACAGAGACAGGCAGGCAGGCAGCTTCGCAGGTGAGCCTTTCTAAAGGAGGCTCTGACGAGCATCAAGTCCGAAAGCTGACGCCTGAGTTAATTGCGACAGGCAAGTGGAAGGAGGTATCGGTAAGCCCGATTGATGTCGAGGCTCCCGCTCCCGAAGCCTACCCGGGCAGAGTTCATCCGCTGACCCTGATTATAGACGAGATAAAGGAAATATTTGTCGGTCTTGGCTTTGCGGAAATAGACGGAGACTTTGTACAGTCAGCCTTCTGGAATTTCGACGCCCTCTACACTCCCCAGGACCACCCGGCTAGGGAAATGCAGGACACGTTCTATCTATCGCTGCCAGGCCGGTCAATCCCAGCAAGCGCTGATCAGATTTCAAAGATTTCAAAGGTTCATGAGAAGGGATGGGGCCCCAGGTGGAGCAGGGAGGAAGCCGAGCGTCTTGTCCTGCGCACGCATACGACCCCTGTCACCCTTCAGACATTGGCGCAGGCGAAACCAGAAAGTGCCCGGTATTTTTCGGTCGGCAGAGTCTTTAGGAATGAAAAGGTGTCCTACAAGCATCTTGCCGAATTTCACCAAGTAGAGGGTGTAGCCACATACGAGGGCGCGACCCTGCGCGACCTTGTAGGGCTGCAGACTGAATTTTACAAAAAGATGGGCATCAGCAAGATCAAGTTTTGGCCGACGTTCTTTCCCTACACAGAGCCTTCGCTTCAGAGCATGGTCTATAACGATTCGCTCGGCAAATGGGTCGAGCTGTTTGGTATGGGGATCTTTCGGCCCGAGGTCACACGGCCGCTTGGCATAAAAAATCCGGTCTTGGCTTGGGGCGGAGGGTTAGAACGCATTGCGATGCTGCGCTTCGGGCTCAATGATGTGCGCGATTTGTACAGTAGCAGGCTTTCTTGGCTGAGGCATGTTCCCGAATGCCAGTTGTAAACCTGACAAAGAGCCGGCTGGAAGAACAGCTGCCGGAAATCCCCCTTGATAGACTGTTAGAGGCTCTGCCATTTATCGGTCTGGACATCGAAGGCGAAGACGAAACTGCAATCAGGGTGGAATACAACCCGAACAGGCCGGATTACTCTTCCCAGTACGGTATCGTGCGCGCGCTCAAGGGACTGCTTGAGATCGAGATTGGTATGCCAAAACTGGCAATATCCGGTTCAAGCGGAGTTTCAATAAAGGTCGAACCGGCTGCAGCTGCTCTTCGGCCCTTTGTCGTCGCGCTCGCGGCTACCGGAGGAAGACTTGACGACGACGACATCAGGCAACTGGTCGCCATGCAGGAGGACCTGCACAACGGCCTAGGTCGTAAAAGAAGAAAGGCTTCAATCGGGGTTCACAACATGGACCGAATTAGGCCGCCATTGTTGTACAAGGCGGTTGACAGCGGATTTTCTTTTGTGCCTCTTGGAGAAACCAAGAAAATGAGCATGCTCGAGGTCCTGGAAAAGACCGACACCGGCATTACGTATGCGCCGCTCGCGTCGGATTGGAAAGAGCGCGGCTCGTTTCCTATCATTTGTGATTCCAGAGGCACGGTTTTGTCCTTCCCTCCAATCATAAACGGCGCAGATACCCAGGTAGACGTTACCTGCCGCAACCTGCTAGTCGAGGTCACGGCAACAAGCAGGGTAACAGCCCTTGATATTCTCGCGGTAATAGGCATGAACCTTTCGGATGCAGGGTTTAAGATAAGAAGCGTCAAGGTCATCGAAAGATCAAAGGCTGAGATCACTCCCGAATTTCGGGCAAAGAAAATTTTTACGACTCCCACCTTTCTGAATCAAATAGTCGGCACTTCCTTATCGCCGCGGCAGGTTTTGCACTGCTTGAAGAAGTGTAGACTCGGTGCGTCTTTGAGCGGGAAGCGAATCGTCTGCACCATCCCGAGGTACCGTACCGACATCCAGTCAGAAATCGACCTTGCGGAAGAGCTTTCAATAGGATACGGTATACAAAACCTGCTCCCTTCTCTGCCATCGGTTTTTTCGGCTGGCAGCAGGAGCCTTCAGTCAATGCGTTTTGACGCGATCAGGTCTGCATTGGTAGGCCTGGGAATGATAGAGAACTTGAGTTTCTCGCTTACAGGACAGGGCTCTGGCGACGGCCCGGTCTCAGATACGCAGCAAGCCGGCGCAAGGATCTCGGTGGATTCTTCAAAAAGCGCCGAGCATGTGCTTTTGCGAAGCTCGCTAGTTCCCTCCCTGCTTCAGGCGCTCTCGAGAAACGTGCACGAACACTATCCGCAGAGGCTGTTTGAAATAGGAAGGGTGTTTACACTGTCAGAGTCAAACGCAGTGTCCGAGAAATGGATGGTAGCAGCAGCCATCTGCCATCCCGACGCTGACTTTGTCGAGGCTTTATCATCGGCGCGGGCGGTGCTCGAATTGTCTCTGGGATTGAACGGCCTTGTTACTCGCCGATTGCAGGACGGGGCGGGCAACATGGAAACCCTCCCTTCGCAGTCGAGTCTCTACATAAATGGCCGCCACGCAGAGCTGGTCGTTGGCGGCAAAAATTCGGGTCATGTAGGCGAAATAGCCCCTGCAGTCCTGGAGGCTCTTCGGCTTCGAATGCCGGCGTCCGTCTTTGAACTTGACCTCTCAGCCGTACAGGAAAAGACAAATACCTAGAAGGGGCATCTTTGTGTGAACCCCGTCAAAGAGCATGTTGAGGGCAATCAAATTGATGGCTAACCTGTGAAAGCATGTGGGTCAGAGGCGGGGCACATTAATTTTTATTACGACCAGGCGCGCCTCAACTAGATGGCACTCCCAGAACCGGCAAAGAGCGAGCCCAAGAAGCCGCTGGCTGTGGCGCTACTATCTGGTGGGCTGGACAGCAGCCTTGCCGTTCGAATGATGTTGGAACAGGGCATTGATGTCGAA
This sequence comes from Nitrososphaera sp., assembly GCA_039938515.1. NCBI lineage: Archaea > Thermoproteati > Nitrososphaerota > Nitrososphaeria > Nitrososphaerales > Nitrososphaeraceae > Nitrososphaera > Nitrososphaera sp. The sequence goes on from JBDUUL010000018.1 coordinate 8,272, forward strand.
GCCGTTGCCATCAAGACGCCTTTTTGTGACTTTGACTGTGGCAAGGGATGCGGCCACCGCGTAAAAGAGGTAGCAGACGAGCTGGGAATCAAGCTCAAGACGGTTTACTTTGGCGAAGAATACCTGAGGATGTTAAAGAAACCAAAACATGGCTATGGGTCAGGGATGAACCCTTGCATTGACTGCAGGGCAATGATGTACCGGGCAGCCAAAGATCACATGGATAATATCGGCGCCGACTTTGTGATCACCGGCGAGGTTTTGTTTCAGCGCCCCATGAGCCAGAACAACAGGGCCCTTCATATCATAGAGGATGAAACAGGCATGGCAGGAAAGGTACTCAGGCCACTATCTGCCAAGCACCTTCCTCCTACCGAAGCAGAGAAAATCGGCCTAGTCAACCGCCAGTCGCTTGGCGACATCAAGGGAAGGTCGCGCAAGGGCCAGCTGCAATTGGCGAAAGAGTTTGGCATTGAAGACCCACCCAATGCAGCTGGGGGTTGCCTCCTGACAGACCCAGCTTTTTCCAAGAGGGTCGAAGACGCGATAGATCACGCAGAGGATATTCCGTCACTAAATGACATTGAGCTGCTAAAGGTCGGCAGGCATTTCCGGCTAGACGAAAGGTCAAAGCTGATAATCGGAAGGAACAAGGACGAAAACGAGATAATTTCGTCGCTCTCGGCCCCTTCCGATATCGTGATTGAAGCACGCGACTACGTCGGGCCCACTTGCCTGCTGAGGTCAAGCTTCCCAGTTCAGGAAACAGTAGAGCTTGCCGCGGGCATCGCGCTGAGGTATTCGGACGCCCCCAAGGAAAGCCAATCGTTTGTACGAGTATCGACTGGCGGCTCAACTTCTGAAATCCAGTGCTCCCCTGCAATTGACGACGGGTTTCAGGAACTCCGCATCTAAGCGGGCCGTCGCGCCGACATGCTAGTTCGCCCTTGGTAAGAAATCCTAGACTTTGAGGTAAACCGGAGCTGACCAGCATGACTATTGAGATGTAGGATCACCTTTCACCTCACCCAAGCTGAAGCAGAAGGAATCAGATGCAGACCCAAAAAACACCTGTTTACTTGAAGGCAATTACGCTTCGCGACGCGAGCGACGTGGCTGCCGTCAAAGACGACATTAAGAAGCACATGATACTGATCCTCAGGGTCACTCCTCTGGCACAGAAGGACGTCGAGGAGCTTCGGAAAGTAGTCGAAGACCTGTATTCCTATGCGCAATCTGTCGGAGGCGACATCGCGCGTCTGGGCGAAGAGAGGGTCGTGATTACGCCGCCGGGCGTCAAAATCTGGCGAGGCGCATACGACCTAAAGTAGCTTGACGGCCTCTTGGACAAGAGGATGCTGCGTTTGTATCTTTAGGCTTTTGCTTATGGAGCTTGCAAGGTTTTGTGCCTTTGGCTTTTCGCCGTGGTTGACAAGCACCCTTCGGAGCTTTGGTCTCAGCCTGGCGACATAGGCCATGAGCTGGTTGTAGTCGCTATGGCTATCAAGCCCATGCAGTCTTTCTATCCTACACCTGAGCTCGACCTGCTGGCCGGCATGTTCGGATGACTCTTGAGGGAATGACAAGCTTTTTGCCCGGCCTTCCAGAATTGCCCTCCCTAGAGTGTCAAGCGGTTGGTAGGATACGAATAACAACATATTTTTCGGGTCGCCTGCGATTTGGCGCAGATATTCAAGTGAATTGCTTCCTGAAAGAAAAGCAGAGGAGGATATCACGACCGTCGGCTTTTTCAGGCTGACGACGGTATCAGAGCGTACGAAGTTATCGCTGAACCCAAATTGCGTGGATTCGGACCTGAGTATTCGACTTCGCAGGTCTCTGTCAAGGTATTCCGGAAACGCCTCGTAAAGCGACGAGGCCTTGGCTATCAAGCCGTCGACAACGACGTCGACCTGAGGGGAAACCTTGCCTGACTGGATCAAAGAGTCAAGCAGAAGGACAAGTTCCTGTGATACACCGGCGACCGGTGCAGGGACAAGGATGTTCCCCCCTGCGCCCGCAACAGAGTTGATAAACTGCGCGAACAAGGCTTCTGCCCTTTCACGGGGCTCAAATACATCGTCTCGGCCGCCATACGTGCTTTCTATTATCAGGGTTTCAACGCGTGCAAAATTCCAGGAGGCGTTCTCGAGTGCAATGGTCTTGCCGAACTTCAGGTCTCCGGTATAGACCAGATTGTGATCCCCGTTTCCGATGTGAAGGTGTACTGACGAGGATCCGATAATGTGTCCCGTGTTAGAAAGCACCAGACGGACGTCAGGCGAGATGTCCGTCACCGTACCGTAAGTCAGGGTGATTGTCCGAATGACCTCTTCGGCAATGTCTGTAGCAGAATAAAGTGCGTTTGAGCCTTTGCGCTCGACATAATCATGCTGGAGAAGATACATCAATCCAAGCGTAGGGTCTGTGCAATAGACAGGTCCACGATAGCCGTATTTGAAAAGAGCAGGCAGAAATCCTGCGTGGTCCATATGGGCGTGTGTAAGCACGACTCCATCGATTTGCTCCATGAGCAGGCCCGAAACGTCGAATCGAGGCAGAGCGCTCAACGAGTCGTGTGCTGCGGTGTTGATTCCACAGTCAAGAAGAATCTTGCTCTCTGACGTCAGGAGCAGGATGCACGATCTCCCGACTTCTGCAAACCCGCCCAGCGCGACGACGCTGGCCTCTGCTTCGTTTGTCAATCTTTCGCGAAAGATCTTTTCGCCCACATCGCGATAAAACCGCATGCGCTCTGGCGCATGGGCTGTTAGCAAATCATAAACCGTGCGTAGGACAGAGGTGTCCACCGGCGCTCGTTTGATTTTTACCCTCCATCCCGTCTTTTCCAATAGCTCTATGCTGTCATAGTCGTCCCCTGCCTGAGCTACCAGCCACGGTTTCTTTACGAATGCGATTGCCTCGCCGGTCACAGAATCAAAGAATGTCTCAACAAGCCCGACTTCGGACGAAAGTGATTTTGAAATGATTGACGCACACTCCTTTTCGGAGCTTCGAATGGATTCGTCTGTCCTGACAACTATCCTCTTTTTTATCGCGTTTACAATGTTGGAAACCAGCTGGTGGTTCTGGACCAAGTACGAAGGGTTTCTGGTGTACAGTGCTATTCGAGGACCTTCGTATTCAATTTTGGTAAGGCCAGCCTCCTGCGGCAGGCTCTGCAGGATAACTGCCATGAAACTCATGAATCTAATCTCCACTGTAGTGTTTCAATGTGTTTTTTTGTTTTCTGAATCAATGCATATTCCCGTGTGGAGCGGCCTTTGTGATACGCTCAGCTGGGCCCGTGTATTCTTAGCTCCTCCGGTGCCTTAATTAAGCATTTGGCTCGGGCCGACAGTCCCCAGCCTGCAATTCTGACAGCAATACTATCAAAACCTTTCAAAAGATTGATGGTCACAAGACGGGACATCGACTTTTCACTTTGTCAGGAAACGGGCCTACGGCCCGGTTAGCCGTTAGGTGACTGCACATGGACAACAGCGAAACGTCTTGTTGCTATTTCGCCCAATCCCTCTGCGCCAAAATCATCGCTATAAAGAATCCGGGCGCCATCGGCGTAACTCTTAATTCCTTTGTCTTTCCAAAGCGGAGTTAACCTATGTCGACCCAGATGCACTGTGTTTCGTGCAAATGTAATTCTGACGAGGAATGCATACAGAATGAGTGCTCGTGCTGTACGGAAATGATCCACCACCATCCGAATCACAACCATTCCGGCTTTGCCTGAACTTTCCCGGTGAATCATTCGCCGCTCGCCGGACATACGGAAGTGTGCCCGCGCTCGCTATAGGCAGCCAGAAGCCGAGAATTAAAGTGAAAGGTGCCCGCCAGTTAAGAAAAGTCAGGGTACTCTGCAAGTAGAGACTTGCTCAAGATTAATTAGTTGCCATGGCCCTTTTTGCTCCGTTGGAATCTTCGCCGGTACATCTCATGGAGCTCCCGCGCAAGATTCTGATCGGAGACGGAGTCGTGTCACAGGCAGGCTCTTTTGTACGCTCGATTGAGTCTGGCGTCCGGAACATTGCGATAATTTCAGGAAGAACCGTAAAATCGAGGGCAGGGGCGCAGCTGGAGCAGTCGCTCGCAAGCGAGTCGCTTTCATGCTCATGGTACATAGTAACCGATGCGTCGATGGATACGGTGCTGAAGCTGCGGGAAAAAATAGGCGATGGCAACGCGCCCGACATCGTAATTGGGTTTGGTGGCGGACGCTCGGTGGACATTGCAAAAATGACCGCCTTCAAAATCTCAAGACCGTTTGTCAGCGTCCCTACCTCGGCTTCGCACGATGGCATTTCAAGCCCCTTTGTCTCTGTACGGGGCACAGACAAACCACATTCCATAAAGGCAAACACGCCCATAGGGGTGCTGGCAGACACGACGCTCCTTTCGCAAGCTCCTCCAAGGCTGCTTGCCGGGGGGTGCGGCGACCTGGTTGCCAAGCTTACGGCGGTGAAGGACTGGGAACTTGCGCGTGACAGCGTAGGAGAGTATTTTGGAAGTTACGCCGCGAATCTTGCTTCCATGAGCGCAGAGATCATTCTCGACAATGCCGACAGAATTGTTGACAGGCAGGGATTTGGTATCCGGACTGTGGTAGAGGCCTTGATTTCTGCAGGCGTGGCGGCATGTATCGCAGGTAGTAGTAGGCCTTGCTCCGGCGCGGAGCACCTATTCAGCCACGCGCTCGAATACGTTGTGGGCGCGGAATGCGGCCTTCATGGCGAAAGAGTTGGCCTTGGCACAATCATGATGGCAAAGTTGCACGGCCTTGACTGGCAGAAGATAGTAAATGCGCTTCAGAAAGTCGGAGCCCCTGTCAGGGCAAGAGATATAGGAATTGGCGACGAGCAGGTTGTAAAATCACTAGTCGCTGCCCAGGGTCTGCGACCGGAGCGCTATACCATCCTCGCTAGAGAAAAAATAGACTCTAGCGCGGCAAGACAGCTGGCGCACTCGGTCGGTGTAATTTAGCCTTCCAGCGGATTACCAGTTTCAAGGGCCGAAATGGTTGCCTGCTTGCGGGCCTGAAATATCTTGGAAATTGTAGAGTAGGCATAGCCTTCGAATAACCCTCCGAGCGGGCCATACGGCAGCTCAAACAGGCCGCTGTCAGCGACCAGGGTGACACCGGGCTCGACCGTCCTGAAATCGTGGATATGTTTCCATGTCTTGAAAGGGCCACTTATCATCTCGTCTTCATACCTGTAGGGACGCAGCAAAGTGATTTTTGTATGCCATCGCAAATGAAAAATCATAGGTCTTGCATCTAGCCAGACGTCCGCCCCCTCGACCATGGCGTGACCGCAGCTTGACCTTACAACCCTTAGCCTGAGCGCCTTTGGTGTTATGACGTCCAGGTGCCTCAGGTCAGTGTAAAAGTTCCAGACAGCCGGAAGGTCCGCGCGAACTTCAAAGGTAAATGAAAAGTTCTTCAAGTCAAGGCAGCCGCCCGCAATCGATCGAGCACTAGAAGGAGCCAGTATTTGAATCTCCCATTGGCCTTGTGCGAGACAGCAAAAGGTGGGGAGGGGATTCGAACCCCTATAAATCCGCTGACTGCAAGGGCAATCCCACTGCAGGCGAACGCATGGCCGCTCTGCCACCCCACCACTTGCCGAAGCCCTTGGTGGACTTTGGCAAGCCTTGATCGCAAGCGAGTACTATTTTAAAGCATGGGAATACGAGCGCGCGACGAGTTTTGCAACTCTTATTGGCTCTGGTAGGGCGCCTTGGAGGTTGAATCTGTTTGTGACTTTTTGTGCCTGTTTCAGGTCAAGGCCCCAGTAGCGGATGTAGACCTGCTTTCCAGTGTCAAGAGTGATTTTATCGCGCACGCCAAGGGTGTGGTAAATTTCAAGCCGCCTGTCCGAATCGGGAAATCTGTCGCGTATGATTTTCTCGAGTCCCTTTGAGGGTCTAAAGGTGACTGCTACAACCGGAATTCTGGCGCTTGATACGATTCGCGCTGGCTCAATAATGTTGTACATGCTGATTATCAGCCCGTCAAGCATTACGAAATTAATGTCGGTCCTATCTAGCGCTTGGTACATTGACAAGATAACATCGGTGGCATCGAGTCCTTCCCGAGTCGCTTTGCCAAGAACAACGCCATCTATTACCCAGTCCTTACGCATCACAATGCCAGCAAGCGCAGAGTGTGCTCTTCCCCGGGCACAACTTTCAGCTACTGCAAAAACCCTGATGCCCTTCTTTTCAAGGTGAAGCCGCTTGCTGTTCTCGATGCGAAGTTTAGCTTGATAAAGCGATATAAGACTACTGGCGGCGCGGAGCTGCTAGCGAATCGGGCCACGGCCCACAATCCTTGTTGACGGACTGTCGGGCTTTAGCAATACGCAGTTCTGCGCAGACTCGACAGCAATAGGCTTCTCAATTGAAATTTCAAGCAGTTCGCCTTTTTCTCCTTTCACGCCCGTATGCTTGATCTTCGCAGAGCGGATTTGCGCCCCTACGGATATCAAATAAGTATGAGTATCAGGAAGGTCTCCCTTAAAAAAAGGGCTCTTGACGAAATCTATTGATATAGAATTTCCAGACGCCTTGACGCCTGGCTCGGCACCTTCTGGTTGCGCCAGCACATCGCCCCGAGAGATTTCGTCTGCAGTTACCCCCTTAAGAGCGAGTCCGACGCGGGCAGGACTTGACGCTTCCTGGACAGGGTCGTCGTGCATTTGTATCGATTTTATCATCGCGCTCTTGCCAGAGGGTAGCAGCACAAGATTGTCGTACGCCTTGATGGCTCCTTTCCTTACGACTCCCAATGCTACGGTACCCACGCCCTTTACGTCGAATGCGTGGTCAATCACAACCACTGCTTTGCCCGCTCCCGCGATGGGCTTGAGCGCCGCCATCTCCGCTTTTAGCGAGTCAATGTTGTCGAGAAACTCGTAGTTTGAAATCTCGGTAGACTTGAGTAAACTCTTCAGTTTTTCTCTGTCAACTGAGTATCCGTGGAGGACGAATCCGGCCCTAGGACCAGCAGCGTCAAGTGACATCACTTGTTCGCCTAGAAACTTGTCGAGCTTGTCGACGTTTAAAATGGCATATTCGCCGATGCTAACGGCCTGCATCAGCGGCTGAATCTTGTCAGGATAGGTGACCGGAGACGTCCATGTGTAAACGGTATCAGCAGTTTTCCTATCATAAATGACAAGGTCAGTGGCTGTCCCCTTTTTTCCTAATTGGGCGCCTAGGGAAGAGTCGCCAAGCAAGACAAAGTTAACGCTGTTCAATACTCTGATGCGTGTGGCTCTTCGTTGATAAAATCCTAACTCTATATTGAAGGAATGTCCTATTACCGAAAGCCATCGGGATTCTATTGACGGGCCAGATGCGGACTAAGGCTTTGCTACCGGGATGAACGCTTCTTCTCGAAGCTCAGGACTCGTCGAACTGGACCCGGCTTCGTCGAGTGTAAAGACAAACCTTGAGCCGACAAAATCTTCGGTGCCTTCCTTTTGCCAGTTAACTTTGTATTCCTTGGTAAGCTGCTTGCCTATTATTTTCACGGACTTTGGGGCTTCCGCGTACAACTTTTCAACTTTTTCAGGGTTTTTTGTCATGAGCAGGGATCGCCTGCGCCTCATGAGGTACTTTACTGCCACGTTCCTGTGCACCTGGCCCTCGACTGGGATCTTTTCGGCACCGATATCAATTATGAATTGCCGCTTGGTCAATCCGTTTTTTTTCAATTATAAGAATAGAAAAGCTTTGCGGCACAAATCAAAAAAAGGAAAAAGGAGGGGGAGCTTAGCCGCTCATCGACATGCCAGCCATCTTCATGTTTTCAGACATTGAGGATGGTCTGGTCCCGTCTGGCTGGTCGCCATCGGTTGAAGCTGGGTCGGCCACTACAGCAAACGCAGCGCCCTTGAGCACGTGCGACATGTTGTGGTCAACACCTACGTACACGCCCGGATCTGGGAATGTTGCCTCGATTACTGATGCGGAGCCTGGTGGAATGGTCCATGTCTCGTCGTTCCTTACGATTGTACCATAGCGGTTCATGACAGAGCCGTCCTTGACATCAAGTTGGCCTGCGATGAAGTGGAACGCGACATAGCTGTCTGTACCTGGGTTGACGACATACCATCTTGTCAGTTCACCCGGCTTGACTTTGAAGACTGTCGCATTCTTGTTCAGTGTAATCTTGGACACTGTTCCAATGCTTGGTACGTACTTGTGTGCCATGCCGTTGGTCAGTATGAGGTCTGGTTGCTCGTTGACTAGTTTGCCTACGTCAAATGAGCCAACTACTCCGTTTGTGCCCTTGAAGAGACCCTGGTCTGCAGTGTTGTAGAGGTCACTGAATACCATGTAGAATTCCTTTGCTGGCTTTTCGTACCGTGGGTGCACTACGATTCCGCCATACATGCCGTTTGCCATGTGCTCCCATACGCCGTTGAGGCCGTCAGCACCGCAGTGATATAGGAATGCTCCTGCGCTTACTGCATCAAGTTCCCATGTCTTGCTCTGATTTGGCTTTACAGAGCCAGAGAGAGCATGAGTTGGACCGACGCCTGCGTGGAAGTCAAGACTGTGAATGTTCTTGCCCTGGTTTATCAGGGTGATCATGACCTTGTCGCCTTGGTCCACAGAGATTACCGGACCCGGGATTGTGCCATTAAAAGTCATGGCGTTGTACATGATGCCGCCAGGGTGCAGAATGTTATCTGGAGCTACCTGCACTTGTTTCTCAATTGCGATCAGCGTTACGTGCCTAGTTCCGCCCATCATAGACTGAGCAGTGGCATTCGATAGCGAGGAACCCGAAAGAAGTGGGCTCAAAAGTAGTCCTACTACGAGAACGCCGGCAGCCAGTCCTGCAAGGATTGCCTTGTTCATCAGGTACATGGCGAGAGGGGTAATATATAAAAATTTTCGCTTAGTTAGTAGCATATCTGAATTCTAGAACACTATTGGCGTCCGGGGCAGAATTTCAGGAAAAGGCCCCCGGCACTCCAGTTAGATTTAACTGGAACATGTGCGGATATCGTAAGGATGTCGCATTTTGCCCCGAAAGGCCGCAAGCCCCGGTCCGCCAGGCGAGCAAGAAAGCCTCTCCAGGACGGCTGGGTCAAGATATCCAGAGGAACATGGATCAAGTGCACATATGCTAAATGCGGCTACCAGTGGGAATACTTTGGAGGCCACAGATGGGCGGAGTGTCCCGCCTGCCATTGTTCAATGAAGGTCTCGGCGGCTCGTAAGGAGTATCTCCTCTCTAGTCGATATACAGTGAATCAGAACTGGGCAAGAGACGAAGAGCCACGGAGTTCATTTGGCGGTCGTGTATGACCGCAACGGCTTCACCGATCTTGTTCTGCTCCCCAATTGCCTGCAAATAAAAATTCAGCGTCTGCATGTCCTCAAATGTCCTTGAAGAGACAAGGGAAAGATCCGACTTGTATACCTCCATTGAAATTGTGTCTGGGGCTTTGGTTATCTTTATCACGTGCATGGCACAAAGCCCCCTATTACAGGCGGCCCGCAAGGGCCGACTTTGACCTTATCGCGACAACGGCTAGTACAATCGAAGCGGCAAGGGCAAGTGGTGCAATTGGATATTCCGGGACCACCGCGACATTTTCAACCTGGACATGGTGTTCGCCCTTTGGAATAAAGAGGTTGATTGAAACGGTGCTGCCATCTGAAACAGTCGAATTTGAGCCAACGGGAGAGCCATCCATCAGCACCTGCACGTGCTGATCCTTGGATAACTGTGGAATCTTGAGGCCTATCGGTCCGCCGTCCGGATTATAGTGAACCACGTCAAAAACAATACTGTTGCTAGAGTTGTCATACCTGAGAGAGGAGACTTTTGCAAGCGCCCTCAGATCGAAGGCCAAGAACTTGCCGCCGCCCAGGTCAAGTGTGGTTATCGGGTCCCGGAGGTCAACTCCGGCGCAGCTGTAGTAGAGCACTTTGGACCTTATTGCAGGGTCAGGAGAAGCCACGAACGCGGCAATCTGGCCGGGCTTCAGTACAGGAATCACGTTGCTTTCAACGCTGTCAAGCTGTGTCATGTTGATATCATGCACCGAGGCAAAGATCCTCACATCGTAAACGGGAAATTGGCCGTCATTTCGAACCGTTCCCGTAAGGGACCTTGATTCGCCTACAGCCATGTTGGTGTAGTTCAGCGTCAAGACGCCGATATTTGGTTGGTCAACCGGCCTGGCGTCTGCAATAAATGCGGCTCCTACTGGCTTTTGGTTTGCGGGCAAAGTCAGCTTGAATGGAGAATCAGTCGATGGCCAGATCACGTGGCCATATGTGCTGTTAGAAATAGAGCCGCTTTGCTTGCCGTCTGATACATTCACTCCAATCTGCACGCTCAAGGGTACAGTATCGGTGTTCCGGACAGTACCCATTACGTTTAGTCTGCCTGCAGAGTCAGTAAATGTCGATTGTTCGAGGAACTTTATGCTCGGATGACCGGAGGCGGTAGGCATTCCCGTCTTGCCGCCAGGTTGTATTTCCCCAGATGAAGCAGAGGCTGCGCACACCATCGAGCAGAGCATTACAATACTAGCCGTAAGCGCGATTAGCGCTCGTGCGAGCACAACGCTGCTTTGCGGAAGAGCAATTTAAGTCTCATCCCCCGGCATTTTCGCCAGTAAAAGCCAGGCTGTCAAGATAGGCGTCTATGAGAATATTAATGGCGTGAACATAATCGACGTCAGCCTTTTTCTCGCTTGAAAGGTCGCGCACTATGCTGGTAAGCCGCTTGAATGTCTGATCGTCAAGGGAGATGGTATGGGCCATCGGGGCTTCTGAAGCGGTAACGCTATTTATTGCTTAGAAGCTCCGCTCTGAAAGACTGTCCCAAAGTCCCTGCAGAATGAAGCACCGTTACTCCAAAGGTACTCGACGGACTTTTAACCGGCGTGGCACAATATCGGAGAACGGCTACATTGGAGCGATACATGGTTCATTTGAAGAACGTCTCGTACTCGCCGAGGGAGGCACAGGAACTATTGAAACTGGCGTCGGATCTTGTGGCGAACGGGGTCATTGTTCGCGACGCAAGGGTTTCAAAGAAATACGTAGAGTTTGACGTAAGCCTTCCCGAAGAGGCTTCACTTGAAGCCGTTCTCCGGGGCCTTGAAAATATTTCACCGGTTGTGGAATTTGAACAGGTAATCGAACGCCACATGACAAAGGAAGAGGCTATTTCAAGGGCAGTCCGCCTATTTAATGACGAAAAGTACTGGAGCGCCCACGAGGCATTGGAACAAGTCTGGAAGAATACGTCCGGTAGCGAGAAGGCGCTTCTCAACGGATTAATATTGATTGCAGCGGCCTTTGTCCACGACGAGAAAGGCGAGGCAGATATCTGCAGGTCCATACTGTCGAGGGCTGCGGCCAAGTTTGCCGGGATATCAGGGTCGTACCACGGACTAGATATTGATTTGATAAAGTCGCAGGTCCAGGATATCCTTCAGTCAGGGACCATACTCAGGTTTTCAATCTGACATATCGGTAAGCCGCCACCGGACTCGCACTCAGGGCGCTGATAACAAGGATAGACGAGCCCAACATAGCAAGAAACGGATTCGAAAATAGCACTCCGAATAGAACGGCGGCTGCACCTGAGCAAGAGGCAATTAGCACGGTTCTAATGACAAGCCCTGACCTCGGGCCCGGTCGGCATCGCGTTGCAAGTGCGATCGAGGCGGCAACCGGCGCTAAATAGAGGGCTCCTATGAGCAAAGAGGCAGCCAAACCGCTGACAATTATCGCAAGTTCCGGCGACGCATAACCCTGTACGCTGATGTCAATGCCCCTGCTGATCTCAAGGGCAAAGAGCAGCGGCTGAATTGCAATACGGACAGACTGCTGCATCCATGGGGCAGATCTCTCATAATCCGCGACAGCAGGGCTGAATGAGTAATACCACTGGTTGAAGACCAGCATGAAATTACTGCCTGCAAAAGTTCTAAGCGCGATGTCATCTCGAAATTCTCTGAGCGTCTGTACCTGCGGCGCAAAGTCGCTTCCAAACGCAGCGGTAGCTATCAGGCACCTAGGTACGGTTTTGCCAGGTGCAGGGGTAACGCTGTAGGAACCAGATTTTGCATCCAGGTCAACAGGAGAGGACTTGAACTGATCCGACTGCAGAACCACTGTATAGCGGACCGCCTTGTAAGTCTGCGATTTCTCCGTTACGGCTATGCCAAACGCGCCTGTGGTATTCGCTGGTATGTCGGCGCTGCCAGGCACAGACTCGGCAAGGGCCTTGCCAATTGCAATCACGTTGCCATCCTTGTCATACAGGGTCGCAACTGCCAGCGCATCGGTTGCAGTCACGTTCGCCTGGTTCTGCGCAACCAGGTTGACGTAAAACGTACCCAAGAGATCCAGCCTTGAATCAGATGAAAGAACTCTGAGCAGGTTCGCAAGCGGAGACTGCGCGGGATCTGATGAAACGGTCAGGGTGTAGTTTGCGACTCGCGATGCGTTGCCGGTGCTCAATAGCTGAATCTCAACCGGGGACACGTCACCGGGGTCCAACTGGCTCAGTGCGGATGACGTGTTGCTCGACCCGATTCTGGCCCCTGACCTGTCAAAAAAATTCGCTGTCACGACAATATTCTTGCGAGACACCTGCAGATTGTTCTTGATATCCGCGTAGACGTGCAGGATTTTGCTTTCATCAACAAACGATGACTTGTTCATTAGTTGCAGAGACTGAACCTGTGCGCCCTCGGCACTCGCCGGCACGAATTGAAATTGTGCCAATACGAGAAGGCACATTGCACCGGACATAGGCACGCGAATAGAGCGCCATCCTGCAAGCAATCACACCGGAGCGACTTTTGGTCACTTTTGAGTGTATCTTGAAAGCCGCGGGAGTCACGGAAACCAGTTGGCGAAATAATAGATATTAAGAGCCACTCGCTTCCCTTCAAGAAACCCCGATGGACCCTCCACTTATGGTCCTGCCCGGACCGTCATCGCACGAGCTGGCCGGCAGGATTGCATCCCAACTCGAGGCCCCGACTTTGCCTGTTGATGTCAGAGTTTTTTCAGACGGGGAGAGCAAGGTCCGGCTGGGCGAGCAGCCCCCGCTTTCGGCACGGGACAAGCGGTGCGTAATAGTCCAGTCCACCCATCCGCCGGTTGACAGAAACCTTATGCTCCTGCTCATGATGGCGCAGGGCTGCAGGCGGCTCGGAGCTGCCGAAGTAATCGCGGTTGTACCTTATCTCGGCTATGCCCGGCAGGACAAGTCTTTCCTGCCCGGAGAGGTGGTCAGTATTGAGCTGGTGGCAGACCTGATGCAAACGTCAGGCATATCGCGGCTGATTACCGTGGATATCCATAGCAAGCAGGCAGAATCTCTTTTCCAGATTCCCGTTCAGGCGGTATCGGCCGTGCCCCAGCTGGCAAGCAGCATCTTGGATATGGGGCTCAAGAATCCCGTTGCTGTTTCGCCGGATACCGGAGGCGTCGCAAGGGCCAAGGAATTTGCCCGGCTGATGCAGGCTGATTTTGGCGCGCTGAAAAAGACTCGCGACAGGCAGACCGGCGACGTCTCCATTGACGAAAAGATAGATTTTGACGTGGTAGGAAGAGACGTGGTACTTGTTGACGACATGATAAGCAGTGGCCACAGCATCGCCAAGGCGGCGCGGGTCCTGCTTCGCAACCGCGCGTCTGCGATTTATGCAGCATGCACGCATGCGCTCTTGATGGACGACGCCACGTCCAGGATGAAGGAGGCCGGCGTTTCTGAAATAATCGCGACCAATTCTGTCCCGAACATTTTTGAGCGAGTAAACCTAGCTCCCTTACTGGCCGATGCCATAATCAATTATCCGGTAATCAACAGCTCGATGGGCGGAAGGCTATCTTGACGCTTCGTATGACACGACTCTCCAAAGCAGGTTGGCCCCGATGGTAAACCTGACAATCACCTTCCTGGGAACGTCATCGGCTGTTCCAACGCCGGAACGCGGCCTCTCTTCCATCGCGATAACGCGGGGAAGCGAATTGCTGCTTTTTGACACCGGCGAGGGCATGCAGCGGAACTTCATAAAGGCCGGACTTGGAATGAACCGCAAAATGAAGGTCTTTATCAGTCACATGCATTCAGACCACTGCATAGGGCTGCTTGGTCTCATGCAGACCATGTCGCTGCAGGGCCGCACAAATCCACTTGATGTTTACGGCCAGCCGGCTCTGAGGGAGTTTATAGTAGAGAACATGAGGATAATCCGTTTTGGACTGGGGTTTGACGTCAATGTACATACAATAGAAAAAGAGGGCGTCATCGCGACCGAGCCGGATTACAGGATATCATGCCAAAGCGCGTCGCATTCAATTCCTGCACTTTCATTTTGTTTGGAAGAATTCGAACGGCCGGGAGTCTTCAGGGTCGAAAGGGCCAAGGAGCTCGCCCTGCCTGAGGGCGAGCTGTATTCCAGGCTCCAGCGCGGCGAGGACGTCGAGTATCAGGGAAGGAAAGTAAGGTCGGCTGACATGCTCGGTCCGCCCAGGCGAGGCAGGAAGATCTGCATTTCAGGAGACACAAGGCCCACCGATGAGCTGGCCGCTTTTTTCGATGCCGCTGACGTCCTTGTTCACGAGTCTACTTACAGCACCGAAAAGCAGGACAAGGCGATAGAATACTTTCACTCGACAGCCCGCGAGGCCGCAGCAATCGCCAAGAGAGCGAACGTCAAGAAATTGTTTCTCACTCACTTTAGCGCACGCTACGACGAAACGGAACTGCTTCTGAAGGAGGCGCTGTCAGTCCATCCAGACGTAACTGCTGCAGATGACTTGATGGAAGTCACCGTGCCCTACAGCGAATAGTCAGCACTTAATTCATTCCCTCCTCTTCTGCGGTTTTTGAAGGCTCTGTCTACTTGCGAATCACGTAAAAGTCGTACACTGGAGCCTTTTTGGAGCTGTTCTTCCTCACCTGGTATTCTATCATTGCGTAAAATGCGGGAAACGTCTCCACCAGGCCGATTATGGGACTCAGAACAAGAGTCTGCACATGAATCAAAAGCCTCTTTGCCAAACGCACTTCAGAATGCCGGAGATTCAGGAATAACCCGACCTGGTACGATGATAGCCAGACCAGCGAAGTGAACAAGAGCAGGATCCCCACTGCAACGTCCACGGGCCCTAGTTTTACCACGGACTGGAGCATTGATTCCAGTGATATCGAAGTTATTGCATTTGAGGAAAATGACAGTAGTGCAGAGCCGAATTGATAATTGGTCCGGGGCAGTTCGAGGAGGAAGGGCGCGTAATTGTTAATTGAAATTGCCACCGAGGCGACTGCGGAAGCAAAGCCCATGAAGTAAGTGACCGATTTGAACATCAGTTTGAATCTGTGCCATGCAGGAAAGCGGGCCATGTTCTGCATCGTTCCAAGGACCCACCTTCTCCGCTGGAAAAAGTGGTCTTTCAGGTTCAGGGGCGGCTGCTCGAGCAGCATTCCGCCGTGCCAGCCCATTGAATCCCGGCCGTAACGCTCGTAGACTTTGTAGCCGAACATCTGGTCCTCGGCGAGAGTTGGGCCGAACTTCCACTCGATTGTAT
Source organism: Nitrososphaera sp. (assembly GCA_039938515.1). Classification (NCBI taxonomy): domain Archaea; kingdom Thermoproteati; phylum Nitrososphaerota; class Nitrososphaeria; order Nitrososphaerales; family Nitrososphaeraceae; genus Nitrososphaera; species Nitrososphaera sp. The sequence continues at coordinate 23,878 of JBDUUL010000018.1, forward strand.
CCTCAACATCCGACCTCACAAGAAGATTGCTTCCGTGCATGTGCAACGGCGGCGGGTTGGTCATCTGTGACACGCAGTCATAGCACGTGAAAGGACGGATTGACTCGGCAATGGCAGTCATCCTGTTAGCGCTTTCAAACTTTAGCGGATAGAATATGGGCCCCTCGGCTGCAACGCCCCTGCGTTCGCGGATGAATTTCAGTAATGCAAGCAGGGTCTGCGGAACCACATAGCTTTCATCGTCCATGTGAAAAATCCAGTACTTGTCGGATGCTTTGGCGTTCTTTCGGCGATGCTCGACCGCGTACTGGAGCGCCCGTCCCTTCTTGACGGCATTCGTCCGAAATTGCTTGTTTACCACCACGACCTCGCACATGCCGGATAGCGTGCGAATATCTTCCGGGTCGTCAGACACCACGCAGACCTGATACGAGTGGTAATTGAGCCTGGCTGCCGCGGACTTTACCGAGTTTATGCCACGGACTACTACCGGAGTTTTTGTCGCAGACCTGGTCGTAATCTGGAAAATAATCACAGGGTCGTTGTGGACCCGAGTTAGGTCCTTCTCTACGAATATCCTTCTGTTTTGAATTATGCGATGGACCGAAATGGCTGCGATGGGGACGTAGGAGAGCCAAAAAAAAGTCGCGATAGAAATCAGAATCAGGTCAAGCAACAAGTCTTAATGAGCACGATGCTTTAATAAGAGGTGCATAGACGTTGACGGTGAAATTCTCTAATATTGACAGAATAATGTCTTGTAAGATTAGTCCAGAGCGCATACAAGAGAATATTCATGTTTGCTAGAAAATCAAAGGATAAGAGCGCCGTTCCTGCGATTCTCTGAATTCTAGAAAAACTATAGATAATAAAACATTCGGCGACTTGCAATCTATGGATGCAGCTGACCAACAAATACAATCAGACAGGCCCGGACTGGAGCTTGGCGGACGGAAAGGCGACAGTCCCGCTTGCGATCACTGCGGCAATCAGGCAATAATACTTGACACCTCATCTTACGAATTTGTATGCTCATCATGTGGTTGCGTTTCCGAAAAGCATGAAGACGTGCAGAGCACTGCCGAGGCTTTTGCTTCGCCCGAGTATGGGGACAGGTCAAGGACGGGAATGCCGGATTCTCTGGCAGTGTACCACAGGGGCCTTTCGACGCTCATTGGCCTGGACGATACCGACGCGCGCGGAAAATCACTCGAACCCGCGCAGCGGCTCAACATGCAGAGGCTCCGGACCTGGAATAACAGGTCCCAGCTGAACGATTCAATTTCGCGCAACCTGGAAAAGGCGCTCAAGTTCCTCACGAACTTTGGCGACAAGCTGTATCTCAGCCAAGCGGTAATGGAAAGCGCTGCATACATCTATAGAAAGGCCGCCGGCAAAAGGCTGGCCAAGGGCAGGTCGACTCTCGGCCTGGTCGGAGCCTCGCTTTATGCAGCCTGCCGCGAAACTGCCACACCCAAGACCATTGCGGATATTGCGGGGGTCTGCAACCTTACCAGCAAGGACGTGATGTCGCATTACAAGCTGATACTGAGGGAGCTGTCGCTTCAGATGCCTGTCCTAAACGGGCCGGATTACGTCACGCTTATTGCAAACCGTCTGCGTCTGTCAGAGAAGACAAAGAGGGAAGCGCTGGGCATCTACGCTCGGGTGCAGCAAAACGGAATTTCTCTTGGAAAGAATCCACGGGCTTTGGCAGGGGCCGTGATTTACCTTGCATCACAGAACTGCAACGAATTCTTGCGGCAGGTTGAAATCTGTCAGGTTGCCGACATTTCAACTGTGTCGCTCCGCAAGCGCTGCAAGGAAATCAAAGGGGCACTAGGTATCTAGCACGTGGACATACTTCAGGAGGCTCTCGCAGTCTGACACCTTTTCGATCTCTTTCGAGCCGATGTCCAGGTAGGCTGCCTTGAACCTCGGGTATGCCTCAACAGTCGAAAACAGGGTCAAGACCTTCGACTTGTGGTCAGTCCTGTAGCCAAGGCATGGCTCATGGCCTCGTATCAACACCTTTGTGCCCGTCTCCGCGATCCAGCTGTCCGTGACGGCCTGTCCGAAGTGCTTGCCGTATCCGCGCCTTGAGCGCTCCCAGTTCATGCCGGCAGGCAGGTCTCTGGGATCGTTCCAGAGAATTTCTTCATAGCAGCTGTCGCTGTTGTGATTCTCCCTTGCCTGCGAAATGGTCTTGATTGGATCATGGACGGATGCCACCGGCAATCCGCCGTGGACAAGCAGCGCAAACCCTTCCACTATTGCCCCAAGACTCAGAAGGTCGAAAAAGGCCAGAATTTCCCGGTATACAGAATGTGAATCGCGGGCTCCAAAACGTGTCATGACCTGATAAGGGAGATCGTGGGAGGCAAAAGGCAGTTCGACAGGGCTTTCATGGTTTCCTCTGAGCAGGACTATGGAATCAGGGTACTGCGCTTTTAGGGACGCAACAGTATAGAGCACTCCGAGAGAGTCGCTCCCCCGGTCCACATAATCCCCGAGAAAGACCAGCTTGTTGCGCGGTTCGGCGAAAAAGTCCGTGCGGTTCAGGCTTTCCAGAATCCTTGCAAGGCTCGCGCGGTCGCCGTGAATGTCTCCTATGACCGCGACGCGTTGCGCGGAGGAGATCTGGACGAGTTCGCCGCAGACCCTCGAGTCTGCCTGACGGCCACAAGTCCGCTCATTTTTCAATACCAGCGAGGCGGAAGACAGAGCGTCAATTAGTTTTGTCCGGAACTCTTCAGTCGAGTCTGGGCTGTCGGCGACGCGAGTATTCAATTGCAAGTCGGGATTATTACCAGAATGGCGCCTCATTTATGCCGACTCTGATTATATAAGGTATAACTCTTCTAGGACGATCTGCTGCCTAACGTGAAAAGGCGCGGTTTCCTGAAAATTCCGTGGTAAATAAAACAGTACTTGTCACTGCCGCCGGGAGCATCGTCTCGCAGGGCATAATCAAGGCGTTGAGGCTAGCCAACAAGACGGTTCATGAAACAAATGCCGTCAACTACTCGATAGTCGCCACAGACATGAGCCCAACGGCCGCAGGGCTGTACAGGAGCGACTCTGGGCATATTGTTCCGCCGGCCAGTTCGGAGGGATTTATTGATGCAGTTGTCAGTTTGTGCAGAAAGAATGCTGTGGACGCGATATTCATCGGCTCAGACGACGAACTACAAAAACTCGCAGAATCCAGAAAGCGGATTGAGAATGAGTCGGATGCGAAGCTGCTTGTATGCTCCAGCCAGGCGCTTTCAATAGCGCGCGATAAATGGCGCACTTTTGAGTTCTGCAGGGAAAAATCGCTCCCGGTTGCCCCGACGGCGTTGCCGGAAGATGCTGCGAGCCTGGCAAGCGAGTATGGCTATCCCCTGGTGGTGAAGCCTAGAGAGGGGTATGGGTCGGTGCACGTTTACGTGGCAAAGTCTCAGGAGGAAGTCGGCCAGGCCATCGAACGGATCGAAGGCGCATCATGGAAACCCATTGTCCAGAAGTTCATCGGAGGGGACGAGTTCACTTCTGGCGTAACGGTCGACCGGAGCGGCAAGTACGCGATGTCTTCAATTTCAATCCGAAAATTTCTAAAACATGGCCAGACCCACAAGGCGTTTATCGAGGACAACCAATCTGTACGAAAGTCTGCAGAAGAAGTCGCACTCAAGCTCGGAGTAGTCGGACCGGCAAACATCCAGGTGCGGATTGACTCAGGTCAGCCGGCGGTAATAGAGATAAACCCAAGGTTTTCTGCCACCTGCCCGATGAGGGCGGTAGCGGGTGTAAACGAGCCGGACATTGTCTTCCGCAACGCTGTCCTTGGGCAGGAGATAAAGGTCGAAGGGTTCAGAAAGCTAGTTTGCCTGCGCTACTGGAATGAAGTATACGTGCAAGAGTCGGCGGTAAAAGACGCAGAGCTTGCGGGATTCGTCGAAGATGGCAAGAGTGCGTCTTTTGTGCCCGACTACTTCTGATTTTTTGTTTGCCTATACGTAACGGGTTTGTTTGCCTATACGTAACGGGCAAACAGCCTGCTAGCAGCCTTTTTCAGTGTCTCTGACATTACGATCGAGCTTGTAATCGCGGCGAGAGTCGTGCCTGCAAGGTATCCCAGGGTTATCTTTTCAAAGCCGAACAAGACGGCCATTATCACTCCCCCGGCAATCACTGTCGCGGCTGCAAGGATTGAGATTATGGCAAGCTCCTTCGTTCTGCCCAGAAAGATCATAAATATTGCGTTTGCAGCAAAGACTGAGAGCATTACCGCGCCTGCTGAAGCATACATCAGAATCCGGTGGCTGACCTCGTTGCCTCCGATCCTCTCAAGGATAGCAGGGCCGACGACCAAACTCAACAGCGCCGCCACGGAGATTGATACCACCAGGGTCGACACCAGCGTCTTGGCGTAGCTGCGCCTTATGAACCGGTCAACCTTTCTTATTTCCCGCACCCGCAGGCGTATTGCCTTGTTGTGAGCCATCGCGTATATTGGCTCTGTAAGTATGTATTGAAGGATGGCGACGGGTATTATTATGAGAAGCGCCAGATCCGCCCCTGCGTGATACACGGAATTGAAGGCAAGAGGCAGTTGTGCTCCGTTGCTTGCAGTCACTGTGTGCGGGTTGAAGATCCATGAAAGAATCCTGTCTGCGAATATTATTATGAAGTAGCAGCTTCCGTAAAGAAAGTACGGGAGAGACTCCCAGAGCTGGACTGAGTATCGCGATGTCAGCGTTTTGTCGTTTACAGTAAGCGGGCTGTAAAAGTGGGGGGCGTTTCTGGCAACTATGGCGGTAGTGCTGCCTGCAAGCAGCCTGTGATGATAGTATGCTGCAAAGCCGGAGAGGACGGCAAATGCAGATCCCAGTGCCGCTAGGTACCTTGCAGTCACGTCAGGGATTGTCGGTTGCAGCAAGTAGAACAGGCCCAGGACCACGGCGAAGGCAATCGAGTAGGATATGGCGATCTGGCGAAGCTTCTTCATTGCATAGAGAACGACATAGCTCAGCCGGTGGAGCGAGATGGTGACCATTCCTATCGTGGCGATGGAGGCAAGCTGCACGGGTAGCGACCAGTTCTCTGCTGCAAGGTACACAAGGGCTACGGCAACGGATAGAATCGCGCCAGCTAGTGCATAGTTTCTCTTGATGCTTCTGCGCACTTCGCCGACATTTGTCTGCGAATAGTAGAATGAAAACAGCCGGTGGAGATTCTGGGCCATTCCTTCGGTGATTGCGAGCCCCGTAAAGACGCCGGCAAGAAATGCCGTGGTTACGGCGGCAGGCAGTCCCCAGGCCATCCAAAGGGAAACGCCGGCAACCGCGAGCAGAACGAGCGATCCGATCCAGGGGAACATCATTGTCAGGCTTTCCTTCAGGCGCCTGGTCTTGCTTGACACCGCGAGTTTGCCGGCGGACCAGTCGATCTCTTTTTCCTCATACGCATCGACAAAGTCATAGACGTATCTCCCAAGGGCTTCAAGGTTTTCAAAACCGTGCTTCTTGGCATCATTATCGTTGTATCCGAGGACCTCGAGGAGTACTACTACATCGGCCATGTTGTTCACGTTAGACTGTATCTCTGCTATTGAACGGGCAATCCTGTTGGCAAAGGCTTTAGACGACGCGGACTGGCCGGCTGCTTCCTGTGCCATCTAAGCCACCTCCTCCGGGGCAGTGATTCTGGCAGCAGGCCTCTGCGTTTCTCGCCGGGCTGCCTCTATCACACTCTTGAGACCCTCCTGGACTGCGAAGCGGGGCTTGTAGCCTAGCACACGCTGGATCTTGTCTATTGAGGCTACCCCGAACTTCATGTCGCCGGCCCGGGAGGGCATGAACTGGCATGTCACGTCGGTGTATCCGATAAGACCCTTGATTGCCTGGACAAGTTCAAGTATGCTAGTTGCCCTGCCGGAAGCTACGTTGAATACTTCGCCAACCGCACTCTGCGAATCCATTGCCAGCATGTTGGCCTGCACGATGTCTTCGACATGGACAAAGTCCCGCACCTGTGTCCCGTCTCCATAGATAACAGGGTTTTCACCCTGAAGCATCTTGTTGACAAATGTCGTTATCACGCCGCTGTAGTCGCTGAGTCGCTGTCTGCGGCCATAGACGTTAAAGTACCTTAGCGCTACCACCTCAAGTCCGTAGGTCATGTGGTATGCGTTCAGGTAATTTTCTACCGAGAGTTTTGACGCTCCGTATGGCGAGTTCGGCCTGCAGGACATAGCCTCCGAAGCGCTTGACCCTTCGATTATTCCATACACCGCAGCTGTAGACGCAAACACCAGCCTCTTTACCCCTCTGCTAACGCAGAAATTCAGGAGCTCAAGGGTTGTATTCACGTTCACATCGTGCACCAGCAGTGGGTGGGTTACCGATTTAGGCACGCTTGCGATTGCCGCTTCGTGAAAAACAATGTCGATATTGACATTGGGCAGAAGCGACTGCGCATTGCGTACATCGCCGACGATTACGTGCAGCATGCTAGATTCCTTGTGCGCGGCGAGGTTGTCAAGAGAGCCGGTCGTCAGGTTGTCAATAACGTATGTTTCAATTCCCCTCGAGAGAAGCTCGTCGACGATATGGCTTCCGATAAAACCTGCCCCTCCCGTTACAAGCGCCGTATTCACTGCTCTCATTATGCGTGCACCTCCGCAAACTGGACTGGAAGACTCTGCTTCTGCCCTGTCAGGCGCTCATACTGCTCCCGGTAGAGCCCCAGGGATTGTTCTATCGTGAACCCTTTGGTTGCCTTGTCAACCGCAGCCCTGCCGAAGTTCTCCCGCAATTGCTTGTCCTGCAGCAACTTGACTATTGCTTCGGCAAGTTCCACCGGATGGCTGCTCCGCACGAGTAGCCCGCAGCCATCAAGCGCTTCCCTGATCCCGCCTACGTCCGTCGCCACAATTCCCCTCCCACAGGCCATCGCCTCGATAATAGCAAAGGGAAATCCTTCCGTTATGCTGCTGATTACGACCACGTCAGCAGAGTTGTATGCGACTTCCGGATCCTTGACCTTACCTACAAACTGGACATTCTCCTCCAGGTTAAGCGACTTTACGGCGTTGATGCAGCGGAGCGAGTATTCCAGATCAGTCGAGGACCCGTAAATGAGACAGAGGATATCAGGGATCCTCTCCTTTACGCGCCGGATTGACTGGACGAGGTTAATGATGTCCTTGAATATGTCGACCCTGCCCACGCACGCCACTGTAGGCCGGGCGTTTTCGGGCATGCTGATTGGCCGGAACTTTGAGACATCGACTCCATTGTAGATGACTTTAACCTTCGACGGATCCGCCCCGAGGCTTGTTTCCCATTTGGCATTGGCATAACAGACAGGGGAGATTACGTCCGAGGCCCAGTAGATGGTCCGGACAATGTTCTGAGAGAACTGCTTCCAAAAGATATTGGACGGCTCGTCTCTCAGGTACGCATTGTAGTAAAGCAGGAGTTCCCGAAACGCGACACCGTGTTCAGTAATCATGACGGGCACGCCTGTTTCCATCTTTGCCGCGACGGCCATCATGGAGGGAAGCCATGCTAGAGACGAATGGATAAGGTCAACTTTGGGGATTTCGATGGCAAGGATCTGCATGTTTCTCTGGATTATCTGAAACGCGGTCAGTGCCTCGCGAAGTGTCATCTCCCTGTAAAGCGGGTCTTGCTCAAGATGGCCCAGGAACGTCTCCCAGGCAATGGCACTTTCCATGCATTTTCGGCTGTCGTGGTTGCGCAGGAACTTGTGAAGTTGAAGGATTGTATTGGCAAGCCCCGACGGGTCGGTGTTGCTCTCGAGAGCTTGGCTCAGGAATTTGTCAAAGAGCGGAACGAAGGACCGCGAGATTGCCCTGGAGTCCGTCCTAGCGATCTTGTCCAGCAGGCCGGAATTCTTTTCGCTGTAGAATTCCTCGAATCTGTGGGACCCGAACAGAGGGACATCGATTACTCTGGAGACGTTGGGGGGAACGGTATAGCGGCCATTCACGTTGGGGTTTGAGAGCATGTTGACTACCGTAAAGTCAAAGTCGCTGAGGCTTTCGACGAGGAGCTTTTCCCAAGAGTATACTCCGCCGCTCGTCACGTTGGGATAGCTGTCCCAGTTAACTAACAATACCTTTTTCATCGATTGCATTGCCTCCTGATAGGTCGAGTGACCTTGTCACCTCTGACGCGTCAAACGGGCCGTCCCCTTCGTCTGTCTGAAGAGACCTTGGTTCGGGCCATAATGGAGCTTTATTTAAAAAGGCATCAACCTCGGCATCAAGCTCCGGAGCATTCTCGATTTTGACTCCGGCGCTCTTTACGTGTTTGGCATAATCCCGGAGTGTCTGCAAGTCGTCCTCGGCCTTTGCTCCGCTCGCAAACGGGTTTACCCGGGCTTCAAGCGCGCGCAGACTTTTTCGAATGCTTGAAGCAGAGTCATAATCGTCTGCAAGCACATAATTTTCCAATGCCTCGTTCATTGACCACATGGCTTCCCTAACAGACGCCGCCATCGTCTGCTGCGCGTTTAGCAGGTAGAGGTTCGCAGCATGCACGTAAAGCTTGTTTGCGCGCTCGCTGTTGCCAATCCGTGAGAGGCACCTCGCCGCGCAGGAGCAGCTAAGCGCATGTCTTATGATCGATTTTGCCTCCGCCGATTTCTGTGCGTCTTTCAAATAATAAGAAACGGCAGAAACCAGATCTCCGTCGTCTTCGGCCTTTATTGCATTGAACCAAAGACTAGACTCGTCTGTCAGCTTCTCTAGCCATGTTCTAACCTTCATGTTCCAAGCAAGCCTTTAAGCGGCGCTTTTTAAGGAAACAGCAATTTTGTATACTGAAATTCAATCTCGTTATCAGGCCTGACGAAACCAAGATTCTCCTGCGGGCTGGTAGCGCGAATAGAACAAAATTAGTTCATTGATAAATAATGACTGGCAGGATTTGCAAGCGTGAACATTCTAGCAATTGGCGCACACCCGGATGACATCGAACTTGGTTGCGGCGGGCTTTTGATCAAGGCAGCTCGGCAAGGCCATGATGTGTACATGTACACGCTTACCAGGGGAGCAGTCTCGGGAGACCCGGCCCAGCGCTCGAAGGAACTCATGCAATCTGCCAAGTTCATCGGAGCAAAGGCCCTATGGATCGACAATTTTGACGACACGCGGCTGACTGCAGGAACAGAGCTGATAAACCACATCGAATTTTTCATAAACAAGGCTGATCCGGACATAATCATAACCCATTCGCTTGGAGATGTTCACCATGATCACAAGGCTGTCGCGTCCTCGACCATTGAGGCTGGCAGGTTTATCCCAAACATAATGTCATATGAAATTCCGCTGACCAAGGAATTCAAGCCGCAGGTATTCTACGATATTTCAGACGTCGTCGACGAAAAGGTCGAGCTTATCAAGATATTCTGGTCCCAGCAGAGCAAGCTGTATCTGAAGGCCAATGCGATAAAGGGTCTGGCAGAATACAGGGCACTGCAGAGCAGGCTGAATACTTCCATAAACTACGTCGAAGCTTTCGAGGTGCTAAAGCTTTGCTTTGGGAAGGAATTCAAGCTGTGGAAGGTTCCGAGCGAAAGAATTCCCAAGAACGAAGGGGCAGGCACCAGGCCCAACGAGATAATCGAGTTCGTCTAAGTCTGCGAGATCGTGATAACAGATGGAAAATCCACAGACGACTGCAGCAGAAGCCGGCTCGATGGCCGGAGGCCAATCCCCAGTCGCAAAGTTTGCCGGGATAAACGATCCGGCCATCAGGGAATTTGTCTCAAGCATTCCCCATGACTTTCAGCAGACGGCAGCCATCCTAGCAGGTGCGAAATTTTTCGCCCCTGACAGGGTTTTGCAGAACAGGCTTGCCCTTGCCAGCAAGGCCCATTCCTTTCACGATGGCGCACAGACCAATAGCCAACGAGTGCAGGAAAGCATTTCCCGCCTGCAAGAGCCCGAAACCCTGGTCCTTGTTGCGACGCATCAACCCAATCTGTTCTCCTATGGCGGGATATTCAAGAAAGTAATACTGCTCGAAGCACTCAAGAGCGAAGTAGAGAGGCTTTCAGGCGGGCAGGTCAGCATCGTGAACCTCTTTCTCGTTGTCGACCATGACTTTCTGGACGAGACATGGATACGCGTGGCGCAGCTTCCGAGCCTGCAGAGCTCCGATGGCATCATGGACTTGCGTCTGCCCATCAAAGAGTCGCAGAGATGGAAGATGGTCTGCAACGTAATGCCGCCGGCGCATTCTGTCTTGTCTCACTGGAAGTCACAGTTGAAAAATTGGATAAGGTCCAACTCGCTGACAATCGCGGAGCGCAGGGAGCTATTTGGCAACCTGGAAGACCTCTGGTCCGAGTACGAGGCAGCTTACGCGGATGCCCGCTCCTACTCTGACCTTAACGCATTTTTCATGTCGCGGATCGTAAATGCACGATGGAACTATTCGACAGTGTTTGTCAGGCTCTCTGAGCTGTCACAGATTTTCGCCGATGGATTTACTTTCCTGCTTGCCAATTTCAGAAAATATTCTGAAGGGCTTAGAAGGGCGGAGCGGGTCTGCATGGCCCATGGCATTGACACGGGCATAAGCGCGTCATCGCACCTTCACGCGCCGCTTTGGCTCCACTGCTCCTGCGGAAGCAAGACCTCGCCAAGACTCCGTGCAATTGGCAGAGAAATGGCCCTCGAGGGCTCGTGCATTTCGTGCGGCAAGCAGCTTCAGCTTGGCCTTGGAGACGCCGACCACATCGACATCAAGGAATCAGCGGGGCTGCTATCGCCAAAAGCAATCCCAATCCCGTTGCTTCTGGCAAGGGAAATCGGAATTTCAGGCTATGCCTCCGGCACCGGTGGACTAGGATACCTTGTCGATGGACAGGTGATAGCCAAGGAGCTGGGCATCAAGCTTCCCACCACCCTTTTGTGGGCCTCCAAGGACAATTACATCGGCATAGGCCAGAGAGAGGCGGCTGCCGTATCGTCAAGGCTCAATGACCCTATCGTGTCGGCAATAGCGGCGCTCAACGGAAGGCATCAGCGGCTTGAAAACCTCATACGGCCGCTCCTGCAAGAGCGTGCAGCAGCCGTCGGAACGCCGGGCGCCATGAAAGACGTGCTTGACCGCATCTTTGCACTCAAGCAGCAGCAGAGAGAGATAAGATCGGAACTATCTGGTCTAACCAAAGTGCGTAACATACTGACATTGTCGCCTTGTTTTGTGGATTACGCGGTAAACTTTGGCGTCGAACACTCGGAAATGAAGTGGAGAAAACACCTGGTCGAAAGGGGCTCTCTTGCCGGCTCGGTAATGATGCAAGCAGCCAGCGTCGCGGCAGCGTCTTAGAAATGTTCTAGGTTCTTGTAGATGATCAAAGTATGTTTAGTATTAAAAGCCATAACACAAGACTTTCTGTAGCAACTTGCCATTAAATTCTGCCGGATGGAGCAACCGAGGGTGGCTTGAGATCATTGAGTTTATCCTTTTGATGTGTGAAGGGGGAGCCAGAAAGACCCATGTCATGTACAGGTGCAACCTGAATTCAAAACAAATCAACCAGTATCTGCAGTTTCTGCTCGACTCAAAAATGCTGGAAGTGACTCGAGAGCGACCAAATTCGAAAAGATACATATACAAAACAACCGAGCTCGGAAAGAAGTTCATCGCGCATTACAAGGAGCTTGCAGACCTTTTCAGCAAGCCTCCGCCCGCATCCCTCACTTGATACGATATTTCTAGCGGATAGTTCCACTCTAATTAAAAGAAATGTCTGAATGGATTTAACGTTCAGGTCAATGAAGAATCGCAGCCGCTACGAGGTTATAGCAGCAATTTTAAAGGCAGCCAGTAAGGAAGAAACGCGAACCAAAATAATGTACAAGGCCATGCTTAGCAACGACCAGTGTAAGCTTTATCTCGACTCGTTGATGCGCAGCGGCTTGATGCAAGAGGTAGCAAATGGCGAGAAGACGGTGTACAGGGTCACGCAGAAAGGAAACAAGTTCCTGTCTTATTATGACCAGATGAAAGAGCTTCTGCCTGTGGGTATCGAGGAGAACCTGGCAGGCGAATACTTTCATCATGTAAGCAGCTAGCGCAGCTTGGTTTGAGCCGGGCATCCTGGCTAGACTATCTGCTGTAGCACGAGATCGTTTTGCGGCGGCGTAAACACCATTGCAAAGACTGAAGAAGATGGGACAATCGTCTGAAGAATCAGGGTTCCGTTGACCATGTTCAATCGCAGATGAATGTCGGAGATTTCAGAAAAGTGATCAAGAGCTCGCGAGTCGGAAGTGCGAACCACTGCCAGAAGCAGATGTTTGTTCGACCGTATGCGAGAGGTGAGTTGTCGTGGTAGAGTGGCACCGGCGGCGCCCATACCGATTTCTTCCAGGAGCGACTGTCCGCCTGCGATAGCAAACAGTGGGCGGTCGCCAAAAGCCCTGCTGAGCTTCTCGACAGCATCAATGTACTCCGACCCTTTCGACTTGCTTCCGGTCATGATGTAATCGGGCGGGTCCTTGGCTTCGGGCCGGCCGGCAGCGGCGAACACGCGAAGTGCGTTTTTGGTCTTTCTCTTGTCTGGCTCCGCGGGTATGAATTGGCTCAGAAACCTGTATGCAAGTACTGGATCCATCGAGTCAAAAGGATCGACGAGGACGGGATTGCCCCTTTGCAGATAACCCGAGATTGGCCTGCCCAGAAACTCGAGAGCTGCCCGCGTTGTCACATGCTGGCGCAGTTCAACAAGCACTACTCCAGCAAGGGGGAACCCGGTTCCGATTGCTTCATCAAGGCCCGGGTAGGATGTCGGTATGTTTGCGGAGGGATGCGATGCTTTTGTCGGGCCATTTAATTGCGGCGAAACGGCCTTTGGTTTTTGTCTAGTCTTTTCTGCTTCCTTGGGAAGGAATGCCAGCGGAACAAAAGGAGAAATGCAACGAAACATTGTGCCCTCGAGCGTGTAAAAATATGACGGCCTGTTTATCCTCACGCCCCTCATCTTGAGCAAGGTCAGCTCTCTGAGCCTCGCACCATCGTGATGCACCTGTTTTAGTTCAACAATCCCGTCAACCAGAAAGTCGAGGGTTGTATCGCTTGGGTGCTCGCTGATAAAGACCAGTTTCGCGCCAGCCCTTTCCCGCCAGGTCTGGAGGACGCGTTCGTTGTTCAGGCGAGCCTCCTTATCCATGAAGGAGGCAATGGCATCCCAGCTGTCGATAATAATCACGGGTGACTTGATGTCCATCAACTGGTTTGTAATGCGCTCAAAGAGCGATTCAGGCTCGTCGAGTCGGGCGTCTTCAAAGCTTGCGGGGACGGCAGTGGAATGCTCGGCTGAGTCTTCTGCCGGCAACGAAGTCGTGTTCACAAACGAATCCAGCCACGGATAATACTGAAAGAGCTGCTTTGGCGATGTCCTGGTCGAAATATAAAAGAACTTGCTTTGCCTCTCAAGCGCGCGGAGGATTGTCAGTGACAGTGTTGTTTTTCCCGTGCCTGCGAGGCCCTTGATAAGAAGAGAGTATGTGTCTCTCTTAATAAACTTGACAAGCTCGTCTGGCATGAATGAAAAATAGTCCACAGACTCTTCAGCCATGCGCTCAGACAAAGGCAACCATGGTAGAAATTATGATTATGTAAATCTATCCGTTCAATTCACGCGTAATTGCTGCGACACCGGTTTCTGAATTCATATTCTAGTCGATTATTAGTTAATATTCTGCATAGATGGGATGCTTCAGGATTGGACGCTTGGATAGAGCTGTCGCCGTCGCCTGAGGCCAAGTCCGGTTCACTCATACCGTATGACCAGCGACTACCCGATCCTGTCAAGAAACTTTTCGAGCTGGCCAGGCAAACGATAGATCAGGCTGCAGGCAGTGCACAATGGGACCTGGCAATTCGGATCGACAGCGAGCAATGTGACGACCTGATGCACCATGGCATTTTTGGCTCAGTCTACCACCATGAATTGGGCGACGAATATTGTGCCTTCGTGTCTTACGAGGGCAAGAGCTACAAAGTGGCCCTTTTCATCACGAAGTAACGTATTTATTGTAAAACTAGAGAACTGTCGTACCTACGGTATGGTGATTAACGAAGAATTACTTGCTGCGAGGAAAAAAGTCTCCTCGAGGCGGCCCCGGTTTGTAAGGCAGGAAAGCTGGAGATACGACAGGCTGGCTGAGAACTGGAGGAAGCCCAAGGGCAAGGATAACAAGATGCGAAAGCAGAAGGCTGGGGTTCCAAGACTCGTCAAAGTGGGCTACAGAGGTCCACGCGTCTCTAGAGGACTTCATCCCTCCGGTTATACCGATAACCTCGTTTACAACACTAACGGTTTGAGCCTCCTGGATCCGAAAAAGGATGCCGTGCGGATTGCTGGGACCGTCGGACGGAGAAAGCGAGTCGACATACTGGCCAAGGCGAAGGAAATGGGCCTCAAGGTCCTGAACCCGGGAAGGGCAGCTGTCGCAAAGGCAACAGAGGCGGCATCTAGCGATAGCGGTGAAGTCAAGAGTAAAGAAATGAAGGAGCAGGAAACCTAATGGTCGTAAACATTCGGAAGAAAAGAGAGCTGGTCGCCAGGATTCTTGGTGTCGGCGCCAATAGGGTACGGTTTGAGCCCGACAAACTTGACGACGTGGCCGACTCGATCACCCGCGAGAACATCCGCTCGCTCATTGACAACGGCTCCATTTGGACAGTAAAGCCAAAAGGCACGTCAAGGCGGCGGGCAGAAGACAAGCGCGAGGCAGGAAGGATTCGCGGAAAGGGACCGGGTTCGAAAAAGGGTCGAAAGACTGCGCGTGTCGGCAAAAAGTCGGTTTACGTCAAGAGAGTAAGGTCAATGCGCTACCACCTGAAAGTAATGAAGGATCGCAACGACATCAGCCGGGATGTATATTGGCAGATTTACAAGAAGGTAAACGGCGGTCAGGTGAGGACGCTGGCACACCTTCGAGAACTGGTAAAACAGGCAACAACCCGCTAGAAAAGTACCGCGCGGATTTCGTCAAATCGCTCAATCCGGTCCGACGAGCATTTGACTCCTTCTTTTTTCAGCAGGTCTTTCTTCATTTCAATTCCGCCGGCGTAACCGCCGATGCTTCCATCGGACTTTACGACCCTGTGGCATGGAACAATGACAAGGTTGGGATTTGCGTTCAATATTCTGCCCACCGCCCTGGCGCCACCGGGGCAGCCAGCAGCTTTTGCAAGGTCCCCATAAGTGGTAACGCTTCCTTCAGGGATTTGTGCCAAGAGAGCATAGATCTTTTGCGCTTCCAAGGTTCGATTTGCAGCGGGCTTGCTCAACGGTCTCAAATAGCCCGCAGCGGTATTTGAACTCTAGGCGCTAATCTGCTCAAGGCCGGAATTCTTTAGCATGGCGAGTATCCTGTCCTTCTGGCCACCTAACCCCTTTGAGTCAACCAGAGCATGAGTCACCTGCTCGGAGCTCCGCTCTATCATCTGTGCCACCATGTCCTCGTCTATTGATTCCAGGTTGTGCTTTGAAGCCACCGCGGCAAGCCCTATGTCGCTTTCGAGAAGCAGCTTGTTGAATTTTGACGGATAATGCGTCCCTCCGAACCCTATCGCGACTCTGCCGCAACTTTGGGACTTTTCACCAATACAACCAAGAAGCGACGAGCAGACGTAGTCGGCGGCTTTTGCGTCTACCCACTGGGGCTCGGACGAGCCAAGCTCGATAAATATGGCAGGCTTTTTGAGCGAGGTCGGCCCGTGGTGCGTAGCCTCTATCACAATGTCATAGCCGGGCACCTTCGACCTTCCATTAAAGATCGTCTGCATGTATTTTTTTTGCATGCTTGGAAACGCAATCCCCAGTTCCCTGGGTTTTCCCCCGTACGGATTGTCGGAAAAATTTCCAACGCTGTGGCAGGTAAGCGTCGGGATGGCGCTGTCAGACTTGTGCTTGGACAAAAACAGGAATGCTTCGGCCAAGGGAAACAACTCATCAAGATCATCCATGAACAGAACGCTCTTGTTGGAAGTGTAAAGTATCGCGTTATCATAGAGTCCCGATGTGAAAATCTTGCCAGAGCCGGCCGTTTCCTCGGCGAGCTCGAACCGTCCCTCCGATATCAGGCTCTGCCCAAGCGTAATGCCGGCAGGATCCGTATTCGAAGCCGCCAAGACGAAGCCGGATTTCCTTCTGAAGGCCAACCGGTTCGTCAAGCCGCGGCTTGTAATTATAATGTTGACGGATTTTGCAGGTCAATAAACGCTAGACGGAATTGCCCGCATTCAATTTAGCGGCCAAAAAATCCGGCGTTAAACAACAGAACCACCAGCGAGTTGTTTGATATCAGCATGACGAGGGCCAATGACGGCAGATAGGCAAGCGGGAGCGAGTACCGCGCAAACTTTACAGAACTACTGGAGCCCTTTCTCGCAAAATACAGGGCAGTAAGTCCGAACACTGCAAGTTCGGACCAGAACGTGAAATAGGGCCATGTGTTCGGGAACGAGCGAATGAGATAGCCGGAGACAAGCCCCATTTCTCCGAACCTTGCCCCGAGCGATAACGAGGCGGCATAGGTAGTAAGGACGTCCATAAATGCCAGCCCACCGACGACGGCGATTATCTTTAGTTCAGTAATTCCTCGTTGATTGCTTACAGAAGAATATGCAACCAAATCTGACTAAATGAACTATATACACCACTCGTACATATTATATATAGTAAAAAAACTTTCACAAATCATGGTCTGGCCTTCCATTTCTATAGTAGAAACCGGTAAGATTTACAGTATAAATTCAGCCTGACGATTGTTTTGTTCAATCTGTCGCCTTGACCTAATGCCTTCGAAGTCCGAGATCGCATTCCCTAACCAAGTAAATTTATAAATTGAAGGGTGCCCGGCATCACTGGATTAAATGAGTGATAAGGTTGACGATTTCGAGGAAGAGAATCTCGAAATCAGGGATCTCGATTCCGACCAGGCCGCAGAGTCGGAAGCAGAGTCCGAACCGTCAGGCAGTGTTGCGTCCAAAAAGGGTGCCAAGCTAACAGCCGACCGGTCGGTGCAAGCCGAATTAGCAGTTACTTCCAGCTCGCCTCCGGCAGGGGCTACTGCCCAAATCACTCAGGACAAACCCGCCAGCGACTCAAGGTTCTTTGCCATCAGGACTACGGGCGGACAGGAAAGAATAGTCGTGAACATGCTGCAGAGCAAGATGGGCAGCAAGAAAATAGGAATTCGGTCAATCCTGGTTCTCGACTCCTTCAAGGGATACATTATAGTAGAGGCCGCAGACGCGAACTTGGCTTATGAGGCACTCTCGGGCATTCGCCATGTGAGGGGCCAGATTCGGGGCGACCTTCCATTCAAGGATATTGAAGGTTACCTCATCAAGAAACCAGTGGTTGCGGAGCTTAGCATCGACGACACCGTTGAAATAATTGCAGGTCCGTTCAAGGCCATGAGGGCAAAGATTACGCGCGTGGACTATGACAAGCAGGAAGCGACGGTGGTGCTGCTTGATTCGCCATATCAGATACCTGTAACCGTTGATGCGAACTATCTCAAGAAAGTGCCTCATTGACATTGGGATTTTCATGACGACCCGTGGCGCTGATAGGCACTGCAGTCTAGGCAGCGGCAGACTGATGAGAAATGATTGTTGACCTTAACCTTAAGGGAAAGCACGCCGTTGTCATAGGAGGCGGCACCGAGGGCACCCGTAAGGTCAAGGGCCTGCTTGGCCAGGATTGCAGGATAACTGTAATCAGCAACAGACTAAACAGATTTCTGATTGATGCCCAGAAGAAAGGGGCCATAGAACTGGTCAAGGCAAGGCTCGACGGACCGGGAATCTTGGACAGGTTTGACGACCTGTTCGTCGTGCTGGCTGCAACTAACGACAAGCACCTCAACCGCCAGCTGGTCGAGAAAGGCCGCTCAAAAGGCGCATTTGTGTATGCAGCAGACGACCCCGCTGTCAGCGATTTTTCATATGCATCCGTCATTAACATAGAAGGCGTGATGCAGGTTGCCGTCTCGACATCCGGCAAGAGCCCCATTGTCGCAAGAAAGGTAAGGATCAGGGCCGAGCGCGTTTTGAGACGGGTCATACGCAAGACAGACATTGACAATGCGAGGCTCCAGGAGTTTGCCCGCACAGCTGCAAAGCCGAGAATCAGGACCGTGGCGCGGAGAAAGGAATTCCTCTATTCGCTCATAAGCGACGAAGCGATACAGAAGCTTATTAAAGAAGAGAGGATTGAAGATGCTAAAAGGGCGACGCTGAATCTTTTACAATTGTGGAGTGATAAACAAGATTGACAGTCGAGGAAAAATCTAAGTCTCCCGATCACTCCGTCAGCTTTCCGGTCATCAGTGCGAGAATAACATACAAGAATGCGCCGGTGCATGTCCTCGAAAAGTTCTGCTTCAAGGACATGCGAGAGGCACACACCATGTTCCGTGAAAGCGGCTATTCGGAGTGCGTGCTCCTCCAGACCTGCAACAGGGTTGAAGTTTATGCAGTTTCAAGCAACGGCAATCAGGACAGCCAATACTTGCTTGAAACGTGGTGCAAGATCATCGGCCTTGAGCCGAGAGACTTTGCAGACGTCAGGGTTAGCGAGGGGCTTGATGCCGTCAATCACCTAATCAGGCTGGCATCCGGTCTGGACTCGCTTGTGGTCGGAGAAGACCAGATCCTGGGTCAGGTTAGAAGAGCCTTCGAGTTCTCGCGCACAAACAGGTTTTCCGGCCAGGCTTTGGCAGCGATTTTTGAAAAGGCAATAAGGGCAGGAAGTCGCATAAGGTCCGCCACGGGCATCAACAAAGGCAACGTTTCAGTCGCCTCTATCGCCATCAACATCGCCGAGGAATACTTTGACGATCTGAAGAATAAGAGGATAATCCTCATCGGAACAGGCGAGGCTGCTACTCTGGTTGCAAAACTGCTAAAGACCCAGAACGTGGAATTTATGATTACAAGCAGGACGGCTGAGCGCGCCAAGTGGTTTTCCGAGACCATCGCGGGTACCCCCGTCCAGTTTGATGAGGCCCTTGAAACTCTTCACGACGCGGATATCGTATTTGTTGCCACTACCGCGCCATACCTGCTCGTAACCAATGAGCGGATTGAACTGGCCATGCAGGGCAGGTCAGATAGCGGAAGGGGAATGCTAATTTTCGATCTTTCCAACCCGCGCACGGTCGACGAGAGGGTGGAGAAGATTCACGGGGTAAAGCTGGTCACAATGGACCAGATAGGCGAACTTGCGGACAAGAACCTTCGCCTCAGAATTAGCGAATACGAGTCGGCGGAAAAACTTGTTGTAAGCGAGCTTAAATCAATAGACTCCAACCTGAGGCGGATGAAGGCAGAGCCGTCAATCGTTTCAATTTTCAAAACAGTCGACGCGATTAGGCAGAGGGAGCTTGATAAGGCCCTCCTCATGCTCGGCAAAGACCAGGTCCTCAGCGAAAGGCAGCTAAAGACCATTGAACAGCTGTCCTATGCGATAGTGGAGGGAATCCTTTCCGGACCTATGAACAACCTGCGCAGGCAACTCTCGCAGTCAGACAAGTACAATGAAGAGATATTGCAACTCGTCGCCAGGCTCTTTAATTATGAAGACGAGCAGCAAGGCCAACGGTAGGACTGCCGCCGGGCGGTTGCCAGCAGCAACTCCGCCAGTAAAAGAGGCAGGCACCAACAGTTCAGGATTTTTACACGCGGGTTTTCCCGACGTCAGGCTGAGGCGCCTCAGGAGGACAGCGGCAATCAGGGAGCTTGTACAGGAGGTCCGGCTGTCGCCCAAGGATCTTATTGCCCCGATTTTCGTCCAGGAAGGAATTAGAAAGCCTGAGGTCATAGGCTCGATGCCGGACATTAGCCGCATCCCTGTTTCTGACCTTCAGCGAGAGATCGAACAGACCCTTGGCCTTGGAATAAAGGCAGTCATCCTCTTTGGAATTCCTTCAAGCAAGGATGACAGTGGGTCTGCAGCCTATTCAGGCAAGGGAATAGTGCAAAAATCAATTGAGGAAATTAGAAGCAGCTTCGGGGACAAGGTTGCGATCGTAACCGACGTCTGCCTATGCCAGTATACGTCTCACGGCCACTGCGGTCTGATTATCAATGATTCCATCGACAATGAGGGCAGCATTGTAACACTCGGCCGAGTCGCTGCAAGCCATGCTTCTGCTGGCGCCGACATCGTTGCACCATCGGCAATGATGGACGGCCAGGTGGCAACTATAAGGAGAGCGCTGGATGACTCGGGCAATTCTGAAACGGCAATAATGTCCTATTCTGCAAAGATGGCGTCCCCGCTCTATGCCCCTTTCAGGGACGCTGCTCACTCGACTCCCGAGTTCGGCGATAGGAGGACGTACCAGATGCCGTACTCAAACGCGCGGGAGGCAATGCGCGAAGTGGCGGAGGACATTGCAGAGGGCGCAGACATCCTCATGGTAAAACCTGCAATTCCATATCTCGACATTATTTACAGGACGCGGCAAGCAAGCGACCTGCCGCTATGTGCATACAGCGTGTCGGGAGAATACGCATTGATAAAGGCGGCTGCAATGAGGGGCTGGCTTGACGAGAGGGCCGTCACGCTTGAGTTTGTGACCTCAATAAAAAGAGCCGGGGCTGACATGATAATTACATACCAAGCAAAGCAGGTCGCCAGATACCTGTCGGAAGAGACGCGGAAATAACTCACTTTTTATTTGCTTGTGCGCCTGTTCTGTGTAGTAGCAAGGACAATGTTTGCAGCTGATTCTTCGTCTGAAAGGGCAACAAGCATCCTGGACTACCAGACCACCTGCGCGGAATTCATCTCAGACATCAGCAAGGACTACATGGACTGGGTTGATAGGTACAACCTGGGCGAGACAGAGACGGCCAGGCGAAAGTCTCTAATCAAATCAATTGCCGCGACAACGCGCGATTGGATATTCAATTATGCGGGAACCATCAAGAAGGTGGATATTGTCATGAACGACGGCGTCAATAAAATGGCCGAAAATACGGCAGGGTATCCGTTTGCGTTTGAAATTGTAATCGGTGGCGCCAGCCGTTACGTCCAGCAGCCTCTGACAAGCCAGTTGCAGCTAATGCTCAAAGCTATTCCAAGAAATCAAAGAAAAGTCAGGGTGGGAAGATACCAGAAGGACCAGACCGTCCTGTTAAATTCGTCTGCAGACGTCAGGTACGCAGTCAGCGCCGAAAGTGAAAGGGGCGGCGACATGCTAAACGACATCTTTGTTCTGGATACGAGCCAGTGCAAGCGAAGCGACGTAATCTCGCTTACAGTAGTCGTCGAGGAATTCGACGAAGATCACGTCACAGAGAGCAGGGGTCTTTCGACACTCATCGTCCTGACATAATTTAAATTACGTTGTCGTATGGCGTGATGTTAACGCGACCATGTAGCGGAGCGACGGTCGTCCAGTTTGGTCTAGGACATCAGATTGCCAATCTGGTAACCCGGGTTCAAATCCCGGCCGTCGCATTGAATTTGTTCATTGTATCTTGGATGTCGACATTTCCCACTTTGGAGATTTCCGCATCGAACCACGCCTCAACCTCTTCAGGCGATGTCCTGACCTTTGCCTTCATGGCCTGCAGTTCGTCAGCCCTTTGCTTCGCCATTTTTTCCAGCGCAGGCTTGTAGGCGGCTGCTGCATTTTGCATCAATTTTTCCATGAATTTGTCGAGCATTTTATATCAACCCAAACAAAACCTTGAGCAGGATTATGAGCACGATTATCCCGATTATTGCCCATACTATTGTCCATATCATACTGTCAGCTATGGCTCAACAAGCGATTTAACACTCGCGTGAAATTTCTATAGTCAAGAGTTCATTGGGTGCTTCCGCAGGCGCAGAAGCCAAATTCGTCGATTCGCTTGTCGCATATCGGGCAGCGCTCGCCGTACTGGACCTCCCAGGCGTGTTTTCCATAGAGGTGCAGGTGTGAATCTATTTCTTTTGGAACCTGCCCCGCAAACTCGTCTAGCTGCTTGTCCGAGTCAGCCGGTGTGGTCTTTTTCGCCAGGCGGTCTTTGGAGGTTTTAGAAGGCAATGCGAAGCTCCACCCCAATCAGGAAGTTAAAGACTGTAATGCTCATATAGTATCGCTATACCCGGCCAGGGGCGCGCTTGGCGTTTGATTTGATTATTTGAAGGGCTTTTCTTGCAGCATCGAGCTGCGGCAATTGGATCATGGGAAGGCCGGTGTACGAGCCCATGGAGGGGGCGAGCGCCAAGAGACCGGTCTCCGCCAGTGCTTCAAAGAACTCGAGCATGTCGTTTGCGTAATAGAGATAGTTTGCCTCATACAGGCTCTCGGACGTCCTGTTGTCGCGAAAATTTATCTGCACGTCGACAAATACATCCATGCCATCATAGAATATGTCAAGGAGGGTTTCTGCCCTGAAGACTTTGCCTTGAATCTTTGATAGCAGCTCTTCATAGACCCTCGGACTTAGCAAGATGCAGGGAACCTTTTTTCGCTCGACCTCTGCGAGGGTGGCGCCATCCTGGTGAAGGTTGTTTCTAAACTCCTCGATAGTAGAGAAACTTCTCTTTGGCATCGATTACTGGTTTTCTATTATAGTTTCGGTGAAATAATCCTTGAGGTCAATGTTGCCGTGCATCTTTTTGTAAAGGTACTCGTGCCTGGTGCACAAGTAAAAAGGCATCTCATGGGAGTGAAGAATGTTGCCATAGTAGCTGTTTCTTCGCCTGACAAGTTCCAGCTGCACGATATACTCTGCGTTTTTACCGCAAATGTTGCACTTTACGGGACCGCCCGGAGGATACCCCGGCGACCAGACGCCTGTTCTTCCCACGACATCCCATGGAGAACTTGTGATAAAAGAGTTGCAGGGGCCGTCATTCAGCAGAGTCGTATGGACTTTGCCAGCAGCAGCGCCCTTTCCGAGTCGTCCTGGACCATTTCGTGGTTCTGGTACTTGTTGCTAAAGTAGATGAGGTCTATCATCTTGCAGCGGTCGATGTTGACCACAGTACTCCCTCCTGCCCCTCCGGCGGTGTTGGCGTTGGTGAGTATTATCAGCTTATCAACAAAGCCGGTAGACTTTAGGGTGTTTGAGATTTGCTCAAAGCTCCGCGCGTGCTCCTTGTTTATCACGACGGCAACGGCAACCTTTGTTCCGTAAGGATCGCTGAATATGACGTCGACGCCATTTCCCTTGCCTTCGGCGGCCAGCGGCCTTGCGACCAATCCAAACTCGTGGGCATAGTTGACGAGGTCCCTTACTGCGTTTCTCACGCCGGATTCAAGCGTCTGGGGGTCGACACAGTTTCTGCGAATGCGGATAAAGTCAGATATCGGAACGTCCATAACGCTTCCCCGGATGCGAAGGCCGGGATATGCGCTCTTGATCGTGTCGTCCACTGCCTGTTCGTCGATAACCGTCAGATTTCTTCTCGCGGCGTTTTCTGTTGCATGATACATGATGTTTAGCATTGACCGCACGTTGCGAAAGTCTGGGAACTCGTCGTAAATGACCCGAATCTTTGCGGCGAGGTCGCGCTGCTCGTCTTCAGAAAAAACGCTCCCTGACTTGTCGTAGTGGCGGATGTATTCGAGCACGATGTCAAGGACTTCTTCGACGCTGTTTGAGCCTGCAAGGTCGATCTTGTAGTTGGCCTTTTCCAGCCTGTCAAACACCGAAACGTTGGCTTTGCTCAGGGCATCGTATGACGACGGAGTGAAAATAAGCATCATTACCGTTGAGGGGAGATGCGCGTTAATCACTGCCTTGACAAAGTCGGTAGACTCTTTGTCCGGCTCGAACTCGTCCAGCTGGAAGAACGTGACTTTTCCAAGCAGCTTAAGATTGACCGAGGCGATAGTTGCCAAATTATCGATTGCGTCTTCGAGCGTCGAACAGGTGCCGACGCCCTCTGGGTTGAACCTTCTCTGCATTATCAGGTTGATAACGGAAATCTCGCCCGGAGTGTACTCGGAGCTGAGCAATTCAGAGATGGCCTGATAACTAGGCTCGCTTTCTCCTGCCAGGACAAAACTTGCCTTGTCCTGGAGGCTCTTGCCCCTGAGGGCGTCGAAAAAGCCGTAGTTGAAAACCCTCTTGGCGATTCCGATGTTCTTGTCGGCCTTGGCGAGCAAAAGTTTTACCGCGGCTCTCCTAATCTCTTGGAGGTGCTCCTCCGAGAAGCCGGCTATCATTCCTGCAAATAGGCTCTGAATGTTTCGCGGAGAAATTTGTGACAGGTCGGCATACGCTGCGCACGTCATCTCGGAAATTTCCCTGGAGGTCTTTGTGTGGAGTGCGAGGTGGGTTTTCCCTGAGCCGACATCTTGGATTACGGTAATGAGCCTAAAGTCCCGCTCAGTTGACGACCTTTTTTCAACGACTTTTCCATGCAGTTCGGAGACGCATGACACGATGGCCGTCTTTGCATCCCGGTGCCTTTTTCCACCAAGAACCTGCGCATCTGCAATCGTGGGAGTGGGGCTGCTGGGATACGGATTCCTTTCAAGGCTGTATGGGTAAGCCATCTAGGCTATGCACCTCACAAAGCCGTGCAGGAGGCCGCGTACCATAACGCCTTCGCCTCCGCCAGTTGAAAGTTCATACCTGTTTTGCTGCTGGAGCGTAATCTCGCTTACAAGCCGGTAAAACTCGTCGGTCCCAAGGTCATACTTTTCGCACAGTTCGTTCTTGATTTTTGCCAGCTCAACCCATCCGATTGAAGACGAGTTGCTCGCAAGGATAGTGTCAAACTCCTTCTGAAAATCAGCGGCCCTTAGCCGTGGGGCAGGCGCTGTATTTCCGCCGCGCTGTGCAGACGAGTCCGCTTGAGCGGATGCCTGGCCTGCCGCAGAGTAGTAGCCCTCCCTCTCTAGCACGAGTTTTGCCAGGTTGGACACGTTGCCAGAGAGCACTTCCAGGCTCTTGGCAACTTGGGCAGACGAGTTCTCGATGGATTGCTGCAGCGACGTGATAAGGTCGTAGGTCAACTTGAATTTCGGGTCAGAGTTTAGAAGGCTCTGCACATAGAATTCCCTGTGCCAGCAGTAGTACGCGCCTCCTCTCTTTTCTACAAACACGGCTCCCTTCTGGAGGGCGCTGTCAAGGGCTGCCTCGAACTGGTCGCCAAATTCCTTGCGCAGGTCTGTTTTTTTTATGCCATAAGTACCCGCAGCGAGTGTGCGCTCGACGAGGTTCTTCTCTAAACTCATATTTGGTGTAGGTCTCAAAAGTTCGTATTTAAGCAAGGAAGCGACAACGAACGGAATTCTTTGTGAACATTTGTTCACCGCATACCGCCCATTCTGCTTCGAGTTCCCTCACGGCGAGTATCTTTCTTCCCGCTAAAGAGAGATTTCGATCATAATTGGGGCAAATTTAAAATATCCGGATCAAGTCAAGTAATTTTACAATTTTAGGAGGAATGTGAAGAAAAATGTCCATACAACAAGCTACCGCCGGTGGAGTACCGGTTTTGATTCTGAAGGAAGGCTCATCGCAAACTAAAGGCCGCGATGCGCAAAAGAATAACATAACAGCCGCAAAGCTGGTTGCCGAGATAGTCAAGACAAGCCTTGGACCAAGAGGAATGGACAAGATGCTTGTGGATACTCTGGGCGACGTGACAATAACAAACGACGGAG